>CAIYYQ010000238.1 GCA_903930505.1 Methanobacteriota archaeon | reverse complement strand
ATCTGTCGTTGTGATTCTCGTTCTTGCTGTTGAACCTCTTGTTCTTCCAAATTCTCGGAGAGCATCTGCTGCTGTTGGAGTTCCTGCATTCGTTTTTTTCTTAATGACTCCAATTCATCCTCCATAGCAGTTAAACCTCCTTTTTTGAGCAGTTAATCGTGTTATTCTTAATATTTCTTCAACTCAGGGTGCTGCTGGAGAAGCATCTGCATGACTTCATGAGAGGTGTTATCCACAAAAGAGGATCCTTTTGCGGTGAGCATACGTCCTTTTCCCTTTATCTTTGTGACGTATCCTGCGGTTTCCAGCTGTTGTAATGCTTCTCTGACGACTGATCTGCTGCCGGAGCACGCTTTATTGGGTTTTGATCCGCGATCCCTGATACCACCGTATTCGCTTGAGAGTCGTTCCACGCCGATCCCTTTCATAATGTATATTTTTCGAAGAAGAGATGCGCAGCGGACATGCCACCAGTTTTTCTGCGTCGGTGGTTTTTCCGTGTGAATCCCAGTTCGTGCAAAGTGACTCCACTCTGGTGGAGTGATTGCTTTTTCACTTTGTAATTTTTTTGTCAGAGCGTCAATAAGCTCTTTCGCAGGTACATCATACACTGTTGTCATACGTCTTCTCTTCCTGTAAATATAGATGTAAATTGGGGGAGGGTAATAAACCATAAGTTATTTAAGCCTAGCGGATAGTAAGATCCCTGTCACCTCAGAGGAAGTATTTAAAGTATTTGCCTGTTGATTCTCGGAGACAATCCCGCGTTTTTACGATCGAGAATGAGCATGTAGCGGCATTCTGGTCATGTTTTTACATCGGATGCAGGAGGTAACGATTTTTCCCTTATTAATGCGTATCCGTGCGTTTACTCCGGGGAGCAGATATTTGTAACAATGTTTACAGAATCGTCGTTTATACTCTTTTGGTATTGGTACGAGATATTTCATAGAGATGTTTCGCGCGATGGTAACATACCGATCTGCAAAAGGCATCCGATTTTCAAGAGCATACTGGTCTGCCAATTGAAACAATCGATGAATGCGTTCAAGTGCAATGGTTTTTTGTTGATGTTTATCTTTCGGTGTCCTTCGCTTCATATGGATTACTTCTTATGAAACCATCTAATGAGTAGGATAATAAAAACTATTCCCTACCAGAAAGAAAAAAAATGATGTAGTCTTGTTTTAGAAAAACCGCAGCACTTCCAGCTGATCAGTTGCACTGTTTCCTGCGTTATCGTAAGCAATGACTTTAATGACGTGTTTGTGTTTGCTGAATCTGAGCTGTATAGTTTCTCGATCCCAATTATATGTATACGGGGCGTTCGTATCATTTCCTTTGAATTTTCCATCGATATAGAACTCTACGCGATCAATTCCTGATTGAATATCTGATGCGTTCGCCTCGATAGTAATGCGACCGAAAATAATCGTCTGTTTTGCTTGTCGTATTTTTTCATTTCCGCGATAGAACATACCTGAAACAGGTTTTATTAAAGAGATATGTGGTGGTTCAGTATCAGGAATAACCGGCATCCATCTCAAGGTTTTATTCCACTGCAATCCGCCATTACTAGCAGTTTTTATTACGATAACATCCATGTTCAGGGTGTCCTCAAAAAACTCTGTAACTGTGAGGGTATATCCTGTAATGATGTATCCATTATCTTTTGTTTGTTGAACGAAAAGCGCGATATCATACATATCAACATCGTATGTTTCGTTCCATTGCTCATTTCCAGCTTCATCAACTTTCACAAGGAAAACATCAGCAAGATTATAAGAAGAATAATCGACGTCAAGAGCCATGAAGTCAACATTATACTGTACACCT
>CAIYYQ010000237.1 GCA_903930505.1 Methanobacteriota archaeon | reverse complement strand
GAAGGGATTTGAACCCTCGGACTCCTTCGAGACAGGATGTCTCATCAACGAACCTTTATTTTCTTAGATCTTAAGTCCTGCGCCGTTGGCCAAGCTTGGCTACCCCTGCATTATAACAAATATTAAGATGCGGACGCCGGGATTCGAACCCGGGCAAGAGGCTTGGAGGGCCTCAATCATAACCACTAGATCACATCCGCAGATGCAGGGCGGGAAATATCTTCTCTCTTTTAGTAGTTTACTGTAAAAACAGCATGATTGTTTCTAGAAGAAAAAAACAAAGAAACCCTTGTCAAATCATCCTAAACTGATACATTAAAAACGTTTATGAAACAATACGTGTTTCCCCCACGTCATGGATTTCAATTGGAAAAAACCATCGCATCTTTTTTCGCTTTTTGCACTTATCCTGTCACTTGGGATCCTTATTGTCCTTCCCATCATATCATTCTTCCTGCTTCCTACAGCCATTTCAACCGATTATCTTTCTGATCTCTCTGCATCAGCAAAAATGTTTTTTGAAATCATCCTTCTGCTTCTCCAGTTCATCCTCGTTGCAGGATCAATGGTAATAGTTCCCTTGCTCTGGTACACTCTCGTGAACAAATATTCACTTAGAGTTATCTTTGCTCATCTCAACCTTCATAAAAAACAATGGGATAAAGCAATTCTCCATGGTGTCGGAACCGTCGTTATTTGTTTTGTAATTATTTTTTTCGTGGATCTTGTACTTGTCCAACTTGGATTTAATCTGAGCGAATCAAGTAACATCACCGATTTAGAACAATATTTCTCCCTTCCCGCAATGTTTGTATTGTTAACGATTCAACCTATTGCTGAAGAGATCTTCTTCCGTGGATTCCTCTTAGAAAAAATACAAAATCTCGCAGGAGCAAAAGTAGCGATCATTACAACATCAATACTATTTGGTCTTGCTCACCTCTCTTACGGAAAAGTGTACCCTGCTCTCATGACAGCAATCGTAGGAATTATTTTTGCGTATCTTGTCGTGAAAACACGAAATCTTACCACAGTAATCATTGCACATATTCTGTTCAATGTCACAAGTTTTGTTTTATATCTCGTTAGCCAATCACTTACTGTATAAAAGCCGTTAATTCTATAAACAAGGGAGATATCCACATCCCATAGACAAAAGGTGAAACATCGTATGCAAAAAGAACGAACGTTTGTGATGATAAAACCAGATGGAGTACAACGAGGATTCATCGGAGATACTATCAGTCGATTCGAACAAAAAGGAATAAAAATTATCGCAATGAAAATGGTTTCAGTCGACCGTAAACTTGCCGAAAAACACTACGGAGTCCACAAAGGAAAACCTTTTTTTGAGCCAACCGTGAAATACATTACATCATCCCCAGTTGTTGCTATGGTATTAGAAGGAATCAACGCCATTGAAATGGTCCGGGGCATGATGGGAAAAACAAATCCGCAAGAGGCACCACAAGGGACGATTCGTGGGGATTTCGGTCAATTTATCGGTAGAAACATCATCCATGGATCCGATGGAAAAGAAACCGCGGAATTCGAAATCAACCTCTGGTTCAAACCAGAAGAAATATCGAAGTATACAAAGATCGATGAAACCTGGTTAACAGAGTAATATCGATAATTCCTAAGATATCGTCTCCATAAGAAAAAAAAGTAATGTTTATAAAGAAGCAGATATTTTATGGGTCACAAATAAGAAATAAAAAAAAACGGAGGAGAAAAAGATTATGAATGATAAAATAATAGGCAAGATTGGTATATACGCGTTCCTACTGGGAACTGTAATAGCATTGTTTGTCGGTATTTGGCAGGCCTATACTCTTGAGACTACCAACCCAACAGATACATTATTTATAACCAATACTGGTGGTATCATCGCGTGGGTCCTTGTGGTTCTTGGAGCTATTGTAGGACTTTTAGCAGTGCTTGGAAAAGGAACAATCACAAAAGCAGAAGTACCGGGATTTCTTACCGCTGGAATCGCACTCCTTGTCATGTATGCGGTCTTTAGTACCATCGGTTTGTATACGAAGATCCCCTATTACATCGGATCGCTACTTGCAGGTGTCTCACTTGCCCTTGCGCTCTTCATCGCACCAGCAGTAGGTATTCTTGCAGTGAAAGCAATCTGGGACATTGGAAAAGACGTCTAAAACACCTCTTTTCTTCTTTTTATTTTTTTAAAAAAATAATCTTTTTTTGTTACATTCCCCAGAACTTATTCTGTTTTCGTTTAATCTCCATAATCTTACTTAAGAGATCTTTTTCATCAGAATTAAGCGTACCCATTTCATTGAGTTTTTTCGCATCGCTCTCAGGGATATCAGTAAACAAAATATCATCGCGTTTAATCTGCCGCCCAACAGTAACCCCATCAATTGAGATGGCAACCTCTTGACCTTGAATTGCTTCTTCAACTGATTTATTCTCAGATTGAATCCCTTTTATTGAGCCAACTGCATGACCATCTTCACGCATCAGATGCATCCCGATTTTGATCCGCCCATTTAACACCCGCACACCAATCACCGCAGGATGACTCACACGGAACACATACTCCGGTAAAAACCGGATCATCCCAGGATGAACATAGTCCTCCCTGCGTTGTTTCTCAAGCTCCGCCTTTTTTTTCACACACCAATCATCATATTTATCAAGAATCGTGTAAATGACATCCTCATCAAATAACATCACATTTGCATTTGTAAGTTCCTCTTTTGCTTCAGGAAGAATCTTTACCGTGAACGCAAAAATAACCTTCTCCAACGGATTCGTACTAGCACTTGCCTCCATGATATCACGCTTTGAGACGCTCCCAATATCTGCTTTTCGAATCGAAATTCCTTTATCCCGTGATTCCTTCAACAACGCCTCAAGAGAACCAATCGTATCTGCTTTTACGATCACACCAGTCTCATCAAGTTCAAAATTGATTTTCAGCTGATTCCTGATATCTGTTTTGAGTTCCTCAAGATTCCCGTCAGCAACCACACGCAACGGCGCACCAGGAACCACCTGTTCAAGATTTGGCGCAGATATCTTAATTCCACTGGCAGCATGAACCTCACGAACACTGTCAAAACGTTCCCGTGGATCACGTATTTCATCCATAGGTTTAGGTTTCAACAATGCCTTAATGATTGTGACCAACGGTTCATTTCTTGTTCCAATCACAATCGAATCACCCTTGCGGATGATACCATTGTAAATAATCGCATCAACTGTGGTCCCCAGTCCCACATCCTCTTTTACCTCGAGGATTGTTCCTTTTGCAGGTCCGCTCTCAAACGCTAGTTTCTCCTCCAAAAACCTCTGAGCAAGCCCAATGAGCACCATCAGAAGCTCAGGAATACCTTCTCCTGTTTTCGCAGAAAGCGGAATCAACGCAATGGTTTTACGGAAATCAGCAATATTATAGTATAAATCCGTTTGAAATCCGTTATCAAAAAAAGTACCAATCAAATCATACATCTTTTCATCAAACAAATTCTTCGTCATCGGACGCTGCTGCTCCATGCGGGTTTTTCCAGGTTCATCGTTTTTCTGCCAACCTGATATCGCATCGATTTTGTTGACTGCGACCACAAACGGAGTCTTACATTGTTTCAAAATATTCAAGGATTCAAACGTCTGCGGGCGAAATCCTTCGTTAATATCAACGACAAGAACCGCGAGATCAGCAAGGGAACCCCCACGTGATCGAAGGGTTGTAAATGCATGGTGCCCAGGCGTATCAATAAATAATAATCCAGGGACCGTGAATTTCTTGCTACTGAGAAGCTTTCCGCAAATCGAATAAATCGCATCAATAGGGATCTCTGTTGCCCCAATGTGCTGCGTAATCGCCCCTGCCTCACGCGCAGCAACAGTTGATCCTCTGATAAAATCCAAAAGACTTGTTTTCCCATGATCAACATGACCAAGTACACTCACAATCGGCTGGCGGGTATATTTCCCGGGTTCACTCATCGTGTTCATCCCTAGTTTTATTTTATATTTGATTTTTGGTGAAATATCACATCCCTTTTAAAAACATGCTGGTTCTACAAACAAAAACAGATAACATACGGGATTTTTCGGATATCCCCATTGATATTCACCAGGATATTTATCTGCATATTTATTGGGATATCCTCAAAATCTGGGAAAGAGACAAAGAACAATGTTTATTATATCCTCTCTTTATTCCCACCGTAATGATGTATCTGATCACCACCTGGTTTGGTTCGTTTCTCTGCGATGAACAAGGAATACAAAAAAAAATATT
>CAIYYQ010000236.1 GCA_903930505.1 Methanobacteriota archaeon | reverse complement strand
TTGACTAGTTACATCAGCATTTATGATCCGCTTCATATGGGATTGCCGCTGTATGAAGAAAAACATCCGGTTTCTAATCTTTTATTAGGGGTTTGGCCGCCGTTGTTTCCCATTATTAAGTTACTGATGATTCTTATGGTGATCGCGTTTTTTGATATCCTGTATAAAAAGGAACTCAAAAATTATGGTAGGCTTGTGAATCTTCTGAAGATTGGAATCATTATTCTTGGGTTATCTCCAGGTTTACGTGATCTATTGCGTGTTGTGATGGGTGTTTAAGAACATAAGAATATCGATGATTTTTCATTTTTCTTCTTAATTTTTAACGTTTGGGCAAAATAGCTATAAACATCTCTGTTTTTTCTGTTTGGATGATGAGACGGCTTCCGGATTGGTTGAAGGTACACGTTTGCGGCGGAGAAACTTATGTAGAAATGAAAAATTTGTTGAGAACCGCAAAACTGCATACCATTTGTGAAGAGGCGAAATGTCCGAATATTGCAGAATGTTTCGGATGTGGAACTGCGGTTTTTTTAATCTTAGGGGATGTATGTACCAGGGGATGCGCCTATTGTAATGTGAATCATGGAAAACCGTTACCAATAAACATCAATGAACCAAAAGACATTGCAGATAGTGTAAAAACATTAGGTTTGAAATATGTGGTTATTACATCGGTGACACGCGATGATTTACCGGATGGCGGAGCAGGTGTTTTTTCTGAGACCATAACGGAAATTAGACAGATGAATACTGAATGTAAAATTGAGGTGTTAATCCCTGATTTCAAAGGAGATAGAAACGCTTTACAAACCGTTATCGATACAGTCCCCGATGTAATCAATCATAACATCGAGGTTGTTGAGGATTTGTTTCCTGTGATTAGACCAGAAGGAGATTATCGGCGGAGTTTATCAGTGTTAAAAACCATTAAAACAATAAAAAAGACAATGAAAACCAAGTCTGGTTTTATGCTTGGTTTTGGGGAGACAAAAGATCAGATACTTGCAACGATGCAGGATTTACGATCTTCGAATGTTGATTTTTTAACGATCGGGCAGTATCTACAACCAACAAGAAAGCATGTGTTGGTGAAGAAATATTATACTCCTGGGGATTTTGAAGAGTTCAAAGCAATTGCTTTTAGTATGGGTTTTCAACATGTCGAATCAGGACCACTGGTGCGAAGTTCCTATCATGCAGAGAAAGCAGTTTTTTTGATGAGGAACTTTATAAAAACGAAATGAATATGTCTAACGGACATGCGATCTCAATCAGTGTATAAGGTACCAAATGGGAAGCTTCTCAAAATTTTTCTAGTGCATGATAAAAAAAACAATCGTATCAGTGAGATTCGAATAACCGGTGATTTTTTTGCGTATCCTGAAGAATCAATTGAACAAATGGAAAATGCTTTAATAAATACGATATTTGAACGAAAACAGTTGCTCGATAAGATTCGTTCAATTATTACAGAATACAACATTCAATTTATTGGTGTCGATGCAGAGGGATTAACTCAAGGAATTTTGATGTGTAAACCATGAATGAACATTGGCGATTATTACAAACTGGTGCAAGCACAGCATATGCAAATATGGCGATAGATAAAGCTATCCTTGTGGTAAATAGTGGAGGCAAGGTTCCTCCAACGGTACGATTGTATGGTTGGGTGCCTCCTGCGATTTCCATTGGGTATTTTCAAAGCTTATCTGAAGAGATTGATTTAATTGCATGTAAAAAATTTGGTGTTGATTATGTTCGAAGGATTACTGGTGGCGGTGCAGTATTTCATGACGAGGAGTTAACGTATAGTATTGTGATCTCTGAATCTCATCCAAAGATACCTGTAAACATCATGAAAAGCTATGGGCGAATATGTAGAGCAATTATCAAAGGATTGAATCATCTGGGAATCAAGAGTGAATACGCGCCTATCAATGATATTGTTACTGGTGGAAAAAAGATTTCAGGTAATGCCCAGACGAGAAAATTTGGGACGGTGTTGCAACATGGCACCATTATTATGGATGTTGATGTTGATCTAATGTTTTCCTTGCTTAAGGTTCCTAATGAAAAGATAAAAGATAAACTCATTAAAGATGTAAAACAAAGGGTGACATCGATCAAGCATATTTTAGGAAAAGAAATATGTTTTGATGATGTTGCTTTTGCAATGAAACAGGGTTTTGAGGAGGAATTTGATGTTGAGTTGATTGAAGGAACACTCACAAAAGAAGAGATGGTATTGTCAAAAAAATTTGAAAAAGAATTTTTTTCAAAGGATTGGAATCATAAACGATGAAGCATTATGAACATCAACGTCCTTAAAGTCAATGCATTTACAGATTCACCTCATGGGGGAAATCCTGCTGGTGTTGTCCTCGATTCACCAGATCTTACTGATAAGCAAATGAAACAGATATCAAAACAGTTGAATGTTTCTGAAACTGCTTTTGTTTTTCCAAGTGATGTTGCAGATGTTAAAGTGAAATTTTTTTCTCCAACTGTTGAGGTAAATCTTTGTGGGCATGCAACGATTGCTACGTTTTTTGTTATGGCGTTAAAAGGAACTTTTTCAAAAAAGAAGAAATATATTATCACGCAGGAAACAAAAGCAGGTATTTTACCGGTCACTATGTATTATACTGATTACAAAACGATTGATAGGGTTATGATGACTCAGAATAATTCAATATATAGAGATATATATTTTGATATATCTCTTGTTGCTGATTCACTCAACATAGATCTACAAGATATCGATGATTCGTTACCAAAGCAAATGGTATCCACCGGTCTCTTCACGATACCGATTTGTATACAATCATTTGATGTTCTAAAAAACATGAAACCCGATTTTAAAAAAATTAAAAACATATGCGAAAAATTTGGTGCCGGTAGTTTTCATGTTTTTACCTTTGAAACAAAAGAACCAGATTCCGTGTATCATGCAAGAAATTTTGCACCAGTATATGGTGTAAACGAAGATCCTGTAACAGGCACTGCAAATGGTGCTGTGTCGAGTTATTTATTACACCATAAAATTATCAAAAACAAGAATTTGATCTGTGAACAGGGAGATATCATTGGGAGGCCTGGTAGGGTATTTGTCGAAATAAAAGATAAAACGGTGCAAGTTGGTGGAAAAGCAACGATCGCTCTTGAAAAAGAGCTAAAAGTATAAACCTGTCCAACTTTTTTTATTCGTATCGCACTGCTTCAATTGGACTCATTCTTGCGGCTTTCCATGCTGGATACAAACTTGAAAGCACACCAACAATAAGTGAAACCGCAACTGCAAGAACCACAGACATAATCGTAATAATAGGTGCGAGTTGAGTCGAACCACCCATCGACATAAAACCATTCAGAATCATTGTTAACGCCTGCGACCCAAATACACCAAGGATGATACCAAAAATACCACCAATAGTACTCACAAGCATCCCCTCAATAATGAATATACTCATGATATCTTTATTT
>CAIYYQ010000235.1 GCA_903930505.1 Methanobacteriota archaeon | reverse complement strand
GTATAATATCGGAGAGAACGTAAATGGTGGTGATGTAGAGATGGAGCTAGAACTGGAACGTGTTTTTATCTTTGCTTGTATGACGATTTTCTCGATGGTGTTATGTAGCGTTTCGCTGCTGAGTTATTGGAAATATCGAAAAATCAAACTTCTTTTCATCGGTTTTGTTTTTTTGATTTTTTTCATCAGAAGCATCTTGCTGAGTCTCAGTTTGTTTTCTCCTGAAATCGCCGCGATGACGTCAAGCACCTATATCTGGTTGTTTGATTTGGTTATCCTGCTGGTCTTGTACATCGCCTCATTGAAGAGATAGGTTGCTATGACCGATGTTTTTGATTTGGATACCCGACAAAAAATTTATCGTCTGATTGCTGCACATCCCGGGTTAAATCTGAGTACCATCGCGGAACTCCTTCATCTGAGTGTGCCGCTGGTGGATTATCATACCCTTTTTCTTGAACAGAATGATCTTATCGCAATTGTCAAAGAAGGAGGGTTTAAACGCTATTACCTCAAGGATCGGATCAGTACCCGAGATCGAAAACTCTTAGGGGTGTTACGACAAGAAACACCGTTACGGATCGTCCTTTTTCTTCTGGATCATCCTTGTGCAAAACATAAAGATATTTTAAAAAATTTCAACCTCGCGCCTTCAACGTTGACCTATCATCTTGAGAAACTGGTAAAAAATCATGTTATTTGTCTGCAGAAATCTGAAGAAGATGTCGGGTATATTTTGGCTAATGAAAAGGAGCTTATTCGGTTTTTAGTTCAGTACAATCCATCGAAAGTATTGAAGAGATTCAAAGAAACCTGGGCTGATGATTTTCGTATCCCGTAAACCAATGTTTTTCTGCTTCAATGTCACCGCGGTTGTACCAGTCAATAACGTGGCTGGTTCTTCTCAATTGATAGCGACTTGTTCGTTTCTCTTATCGAGACTTAATTCTAACCACTACGGGTGGAGCACGCAGAATGGAGAAAGAACGATGTGCCTTTTCCTCTTCTCTCTTTTTCCTTTTTTATAAAATAATTTTTTTTATCGATACTATGAGATGAATTGAACTTTTTTTAATTATAAAATTCGATATTTTTATATACTAGGAATGACAAATATATACGCATGCATGTCTTCGTCATGCAGCAAGAGGAGATAAAGAATTAGAGCGCTAAGTTCACGAGTTCGAGGGAGCAAATTGGGGAGGCTTGAAGGAAAGTATGGAGAGGGTTGATCTCCTAAAATTCAAAATACTGTGTTTTGTTCGAATCTTTTCAAATAAAATATTTAAACTACAAAAGTTAACGTTAACATTATTATTAATATGACGTGATATATTCACATATAATCGGGAGGCATAAAATGATGAAACATAAAAAAGAATTTAAATTGTTGAAGGCCGGTCTTGGTACACAGCTCATTGCGATATCTTTTATTGCATTAATGATCCTCACTGCAATCCCTATAACCGCAGGCATAACCAAAGGAACACCTCAACTTAGCATAAATGAACCGAAAACGCTGAACCCAGAAAAAATAACCACAGGAACAGCAACAGAAAAAGAATTACCATTACCTCAAATAACCGAGGAGAAACCATCAGAAACAAAAGCAGCAGCACCTTCTTCATTTCTTGACGTATCAAAAGAATTAATACAACCACCATCAAGTAAATCAACCCAAACATTCGCAGACATTTCAAAGTCGCTTGATACAACTGATTATGTTCCCGGGGAAATTCTTGTGAAATTCAAACAAGGTATTGATGTTACATCTCCTGATAAGGCAATACGAATGTGTCAGCAGATAGCCCCAGCTGACCGTTCGTTTGTCAGTGTACATTCTGCGACACCGATTTTCGCTCAATCATTCCTTCAACAACATGCTGATGAAAAGAGTTTAACCGATCTTACTCAGTGGGTAAAAGTAACTGTGGAAAATAACGTAGATGTTCTTTCCGAGGTGGAAAACTATAAACATTCAGCGTTGGTGGAAACAGCACAGCCGAACTATATTATGCATGCCTATCTTGAACCAAATGATCCGTATTATCAATCAAGCGGGAGTTGGGGGCAGTCATACCCTGATATGTGGGGGTTACACCAAATTGAAATGAGTCGCGCATGGGATGTAACTACTGGCTCCCATGATGTTGTAGTTGCTGTTGTGGATACTGGTGTTGATTACAATCACCCTGATCTCCAAGGAAATATGTGGATTAACCCTGATGAAATCCCGAACAACGGTGTTGATGATGATCACGATGGGTTTGTCGATAATATTTATGGTGCTGATTTTGTAGGCATAAGCCATGATGCTCCTCAACCTGATAGTGATCCGATGGATGATATGGGTCATGGGACGCATTGCGCAGGGACGATTGCTGCAGTTGGAAATAACAATCTTGGTGTTGTTGGAATAAATTGGCATTGCCAGATTATGGCAGTCAAAGCTCTTGATCATTATGGAAGCGGTCTGACAGATACGCTTCTTGATGCACTAGTTTGGGCTGCAGAGAATGGTGCCCAAGTATTAAGCAACAGCTGGGGAATAGGTACACGAGTTCCTTCTGATCCGATATATGATGATGTCATGCATTATATCGTGGATGATCTTGGATGTGTCGCCGTATTTGCTGCGGGGAACAGCCAGGATAATGTGCAGTATTACAGCCCGCAGAATATTGATGAGGTGATTACAGTTGCTGCGGTTGATCCGTATGATACACAAGCTTATTTCACGAACTGGGGTGATCAGGTTGCAGTCTGTGCCCCTGGGGTGGATATTCTTTCTTTGAGAGCAAATGGAACTGATATGTACGGTGATGGATCGCATACTATTGGAGAAAATTACATGCGTGCAAGTGGGACGAGTATGGCGTGTCCTCATGTTGCAGGGCTTGCTGCGTTACTTCTTGTGCAGGATCCAAGTCTTACACCAGCGATGATTAAGGCTATTCTTAAGGAGACCGGTGATCCGGTAAATTCCTTCAGACCGATTGGACTCCGGATAAATGCTGCTGATGCATTGAACCGGGTGAAGGCAGCCATAGCCTCCTTTAACTATTCTGATTGGGCAAATATGAAAGGAATCATGCCTATTTATGGGACTGCGAATGGCGCGCTATTTGAATCTTATGATCTTGAATATGGGATTGGTTACAATCCAACTTCCTGGACTCAAATCATAAGTTCAACCATACCAGTAACCGATGGAATATTAGGTTCTTTTGATGTCACAGGATTACCTGAGGGGACATACACACTCCGTCTGAATGTGTTCTACGGTGGTGGTCTTGTGAAAACCTTTTCTCATCTTATTGTCGTAAACAATATCCAGAATACGTATATTGTTAGTGAAATCAGCGGCCCCGGCGTTGATTTTACCATGATTCAAGATGCAGTGAATGTCTCAGGGAAAAACGACATTGTTTTTGTCCGCAGTGGAACCTACCAACAATTAGTGAAAATCGACAGGCCATTGCATCTTCTTGGTGAAAACCGAGATACCACATTTATCGACGGTGGATATACCGCGCATATCATTATCACAATTGCTACGGATGACGTAACAATAGAAGGATTTACTTTTCGCCGTACAGGATTAAATTCAGATTGGATGTCCTTTGATTCTGCAATCTTTATTTCCAGTGACCGAAACCATATCACAGGAAACCGGTTTTTTGATGTCGCAGTGGGAATCGGCATGTCAAATGCAATGGAGACAATGATCGATGAAAATATATTTCAATGTCGTGTTGGTGGTAATGGGATTTATTTCGTTTACACTTCGAAAAACAGTGTTCAAAACAATATATTTTATGGACCATGCAATGGGATCTATACAGAAAATTCTGATCATATCGTAATCCAAGATAATATATTTACAGGTAGCAACACAGATACATATACAGGCATTGTTTTTTTCTGGGGAACTTCCTGTAATACTATTGAAAATAACACAATTCAGAATTATGGTTATGCAGCTGGTGATGGAGCAGGTATACTCTGCTTCTATTCTTCACAAAATCTAATCATTGGCAATCGAGTTGAAAGAAACGGAAACGGGATTAACATTGCATTTCGTTCGAATAATAATACTGTTGTCGATAATATCCTTCTGAGAAATATAGCGTATGGTGTATGTATATATCCAGATCTCTCAGGATATTGGGGTGGTCGTAATAATCTTCTTTATCATAATAATTTCATTGATAATGATGTGAATGCGTATGATCCTTCCTCTAATAATATGTGGTATAATAGCTCGCTTTTGGAGGGGAATTACTGGAGTGATTTTGATGAACCTAGTGAGGAAGCATATGATGAGTTTCATGGTCCAGACCAGGATATCCCTGGTAGTGACGGGATCGTTGATTCATGGTACTATTATTTTGATGCTTATCCATTAATTCATCCCTATCCCCTCGGTTCTGCTTGTTTTTACGTATGCGCACAAAGCTCGTTGAATTATGGGTATATTGGTGATTTAATATCATTCACTGGATCTGCAGATCGCGGGATATCTCCCTATAATTGGACATGGGATTTGGGTGATGGAACAATCCCCTACGAACAGAATGCTACACATGTATATACCCAAGTTGGGAGATACATGATTACTCTCACAGTTACCGATCACGAAGACATTGCCGTTACTGATACAATTTATATAACGATTGATACCCCAATGATCGTCAACGCCGAACCCTATATAGGATATTGTGGTATACCGATCCAGTTCGCAAGTTCAGTCATTGGCGGAGTTTCTCCTTACATGTGGTTGTGGAATTTCGGTGATAGAACTAGTTCTTGCGAGCAAAATCCGATTCATTCCTATAAGTGGTCAGGAACATATGATATCTCCCTGATCGTGGTTGATACTTTGGGAACAATCGTAATCAAAACGGTGACAGTAATTATTACCAATGTATTGCTTGTTGATGCCCATGGTCCGTACATAGGAACAATTGGAGAACCAATCCAATTTATTGGAAGTGCTCAAGGAGGAAATTTCCCATATAATTGGACTTGGGATTTCGGCGATGGAACTATTTCAACCGAACAAAATCCAACGCATATTTATCTCCACCTTGACGTATTTCCAGTTACATTAACCGTGATAGATAGCTTAGGAAACACGGCGAATGATACAACAACAGTGACCACTATACTATATGTTGATGCTCATGGACCTTACACAGGGATAGCTGGTGAGCCAATCCAATTTTCTGAGACAATTCAAGGAGGAAGTCCACCATATAATTGGACATGGGATTTCGGTGATGGCAACACCTCAGCACTCCAAAATCCAATGCACACCTATCTCAATAGTGGAATCTACAATGTGACACTAACTGTTACTGACAGTGCAAGTAATACAGAAACAAATACAACTATAGCAACTATCATGCTTAACATAGATGCACATGGACCATATATTAAAGGAGTTGGGGAATCAGTTCAATTCACAGGATCTGCAGAAGGTGGCCTAATACCTTATACTTGGTTGTGGGATTTCGGTGATGGAACAAATTCCACCGTTCAAAATCCGTCTTATATTTACGCAAATAGTGGGACGCATACCGTTACTCTCACGGTAATTGACAGTGTTGGTAATAGAGGAACAGATAGTACAACTGCCCTGATTAAACCGGTTGTCGTCTCTGTGGATGGTACGTATAATTCCTCGACGCCAGGATGGGGTTGTG
>CAIYYQ010000234.1 GCA_903930505.1 Methanobacteriota archaeon | reverse complement strand
TATCTATAAAAAAATATAATCGAAATTTATTTTCTATATAATGATAAAAAACATAAGACGATTACAGATGCTACCCCGATTCATAGAGAAAAACATCGGGTGAAAAGAAAGCACCAAAAAAAATCAGGATAAAGTAACTTCCGGTAAATCACCGTATAATTGTTGCCATATCTAGTTTTGCATCGCTTTTTTTACCCGCTGAACCCCATCAATATTCGTAATTATTTTTACAACTGGTTGCGGCACAAGCGATTCCCAGTTTTCACCCTGATTCATCCGTCGGCGAATCTCTGCACCAGAATAATGTGTCCTTTTAAAAACAGGGGTTTTTTCAACACGATACCCTTTTTCAGAAAACAACTCTTTGGTAAAATCATTATTTGATAGCACAACATCAAAATCAGATACGATAGACAGCACATGATCAACCCACATCGGCGGATTATGAATATCCGGAATCAACACAACCCGAAAATTTTTTATTCCTTCTGCATCCAAGGATTGTTCAACCATTGTTTTCCGCTCCTCTGCAGAAAACGGATTCTCGGAAGAATCATGGTACTGCGAAGAACCTATCCCGATGATAATTTCATCATACGTTTTAGCAACATGCTTTAAAACTTGCAGATGACCGTAATGAAACGGCTGAAACCGCCCGATATACAACGCATTCATAACAAAAGAAAGAATATGAAAACGCAGTATAAAACATTACTTTTTCTCTGATTCCCTTGATGTCAGCTCTTTATCCCGTCTCTTTTTCTCCGAGATAAATGAGGGATTACTCCGCTGTTTCTCAGATTCAAGCTCCACTTTACCAAGCACTTTTGGAGGACGCATGACTCTTAGTTTCTCTAAGAGTTTATTTTTTCCTTCACCATCAACAAGCGCATTCTCCAACACATCAGTCAAGGTTTCCACAGGCACAATCTCAATCTGACTCACATATTTATCCTCAATCAACACATCATTAAGGTTCGCTCTTGGAATCAACACCTTTTTGATGCCAGTTTCAGCAGCTGCCTCAATTTTAGCAGTAACCCCACCAATCGGAAGAACCGTCCCACGAATACTAATAGAACCTGTCATCGCCACATCCTGTCGAACCGCAACCTCTTCCATCGCAGAAATCACGGCAGTAATCAGAGAAACACTGGCAGAATCACCCTCAACACCCTCATAAGTGCCAATGAACTGGATGTGAATATCATGTTTTGAGATATCGCGACCCATATACTTTTTAATGATCGCAGAAATATTTTGAACAGATTCCTTAGCGATCTCACCAAGTTTACCGGTTGCGATAATTTTTCCCTCAGACTGTGACCCCGCGGGTGTAACCTCAGCAACAATAGGCAACACTAACCCTGAAAACTCACTCATCGATGGATCAGCAGAATGCACAGCAAGACCATTAACCACACCGATTTCCTCACCCGTTGTTCTAAAAGAACGGTATGTTTTCTGTGATTCAAGCGCTCGATCAACCACCTGCTGCTCCAATGATCGTGCGATTTTTTTTGCAGCAAGAACATGATCTTTTGTGACTGTTTTATCCCCTTTTTCAAACGCGATATCACCAGCAGCTCGAACAAGACCACCAAGCTCTCGAAGCCGAAGAGAAAGTTTTCCTTTCCGTCCAGCACGACGTTGTGCCTCGTGGATGATCTCAGCTACAGCTTCTTTTTCGAAATGAACAATTTTCCCATCTTTTTTAACTTCTTGAGCAACAAACCGAATCAATTTCTCCCGGTTATCATCAGTATCATCCATGGAACTATTCAGATACACCTCGTATCCATACCCACGAATTCTTGATCGAAGCGCAGGGTGCATCCCGTTCAATGCATCAAGATTACCTGCAGAAACCAAAATAAAATCACAGGGGACCGGCTCAGTTTTTACCATCGCACCGAAACTCCGATCAGATTGACCAGTGATCTGGAAT
>CAIYYQ010000233.1 GCA_903930505.1 Methanobacteriota archaeon | reverse complement strand
TTGACTGTCCCTTTCCACCGGTAGACAGACATGATCTTTGGAACGATGTTGACACAGGCTGCAAGCTTTTCCTCTACGAGCACATGGGCGATCTTCTTTGCATTCTTTTTCGTATCAACTACGCTATAGACTAGTGCAGGCACATAACTTTCCATACATCCTCCATATGTCCAATTGATTTTAAGGGTTTGCTTTCTGCATATGCAATTCTTTAATAACCGATGAAATTTCTTTGTTCGACCCGAAAAACAAATGACTTGCACACGAACAATCGCTACAGCCAAACCCGAAAACAGAATGGAAACGTTGTTGAAAAAATTGTGCAATGTCACATTCAAGTCGTATCATACTTTCTTTATAGTATACTGTAGTAATATCAGCATGTTCCAAAAGATAATCAATATGCCAATGACGTTTTTTCTGTACACGTAAATGCCGTTTTATCCTTTGCTTAAGTCCATTCATCGCTGATCCCACATAGACGTACGTATTTTTTGGAAACAGGATACTTCCCAGTTTTCCAATCGTGATCACCGAATCGTTTTTAACACAGATAACCAGCAGATACACACCCTTCATCAAAGAAACATAAATACCTACGGGTGATATAAGCACGTATCACATTAAAACAAAATAAGCGCGTTTTTTTTTGTTCTTACGTTCAAGGAAGAGTCTGGAAAAAAGGAATTGGATGGGATGCATAACCCTTAGTATTCGTAATCCAGACTCCCCCAATATTTGTAACATGTGTCTCTTTATAAAACCAGTTGTTCTCTGAAAGAAAAATTTCAGTTCACATAATGCTTAATAACCTTTCTTTCATATGCAGATAACGTGTCTACTCATACTGCTTCAATTATTGATATACAAACAATTGATGATGCAAAAAAAATAATCCATGACATCGGCAGCGATCCTCTCAGCATCGACATCATGGCACCAAAAGCAATTTTCAAGGTAATCAAACTTCAAGCGGTTGTTCTCCAGGATGCAATCATTATCAAACAAGACATGCTTTCAATAGGCGGAGAAGTCGCAATTCCCAAAGACGCTTTTCAACTCAAAGAAAAACCTGCGGACATCCTTATTATGGGAACACTCAAACAACATCGTGAACTAGTCGAAAAACTCAACCGACATTACCCAAGGATTAAAACAATTGCACAAGAGCTTGCATCGATAGTTAAAGACATACAATAAACCCGACTTTTTTTTAGATGAAGAAATGCATGATATAAAAGGCGATAAATCCAATAACAGCACTGATCGGGATTGTAAGAATCCACACCCAAACAATAGATCGTGCCACACCCCAGCGAACTGCACTCAATCGTTTTGTCGCTCCAACACCCATGATCGATGAACTGATCACATGAGTTGTGCTTACGGGAATCCCTGCTATCGATGCGCCAATGATTGTTGCTGCGCTTGCGGTCTCCGCTGCGAATCCATGCACAGGTCGAAGTTTTGTGATCCGATGGCCCATGGTTCGAACGATCCGCCAGCCACCAGCAAGTGTGCCCAGTGCGATCGCAGCGTGAGCAGATAAAATCACCCAAGGCGGAGGAACAAGAGCACCAGTACTGGCATCCACACTCAAATACCCAATGCTGAAAAGAAGAGGAGTTATGATTCCCATGGTTTTCTGCGCATCATTGGTCCCATGACTAAAGCTAAAAAGCCCCGCAGAAACAAGTTGCAGTCTTCGGAAATGGTGATCTACTTTTGATTGGGATGTTTTTCGACATATCCAGAGAACCGCAACCATAAAGAGGAATCCACAAGCCAGTCCTATGAGCGGAGAAAGAATCATGAATGTGGCTGCTATTGTAACCGTTTCAAATTTAATTGCAGCAAGACCACCAGCGGAGATCCCTGCTCCCATCAGCCCACCGATCAATGCATGAGACGATGATGACGGTAGCCCCCAATACCAGGTAATCAGATTCCAACTAATCGCACCAATAAGTCCTCCAAGGACGATGAACGGTATCATATCGAGTCCGAGTTGGGCTTCAACAACATCAAGTCGTATGATTTTGCTTATGGTACTTGCAACAGCAACACCAAAACCAAACGCGGCTATAAAATTAAAAAACGCGGCAAACGCAACCGCTTTTTTGGGGGTGAGAACTTTTGTGGAGACCACAGTTGCGATAGCGTTTGCAGAATCATGAAAACCATTAGTGAAATCAAAAGCAAGGGCGACAAAGATAATGATAATAACCAAAATCACGGTGGAAGTGATAATCATTCTTGTCCATCCTTACGTATATTTCACCAAGATGTCTCCAATCACATCAGCGACATCTTCACATCGATCAATCGCAGCTTCCATGTTATCGTATAATTCTTTCACCTTGATTATTTCAACTGCATCTTTTGTATCAAAAAGCTCTGCTGTTGCTTTCCTCAACAATGTATCTCCTTCGTTTTCAAGAGTGTTGACTTCTTTGCAAAAATTCCTGATATGTGCCGCTTCTTTGAAATTTCGGAGCAGAGAAATCCCATGATTCACATTCATAGTCGCACGTTGAAGGGTTCGTGCAAATTCAAGCATATAGATCGGTGGTTTTTTTATCTTGTATAAAACCAGTCGTTCAGCAACACCTTCAAGATAATCAAGAATATCATCAAGGGAACTCGTAAGCGAAGAGATGTCCTCTCTGTCAATCGGGGTTATAAATGTTTTGTTCAACTCTGAAAAAATATCATGGACCATACGGTCCCCTTCGTTTTCTATACGTTTTATTTTCTCTCGTTTTTCATCAAGATTCGTATAATGCTCAAGCATATCCACAAGTGCATCAACGCCTGCGACAACATTTTTACTTTGTTTCTCAATCATATCAAAAAAATGTTTTTCCTGAGGAATCATCCATGACAGAAAGCCCATGTTACTTCAAGCCCCCATTCTTTTTTTAAGGATAACGGCTGTTGCCGCACCCAACATCGCTTAATAGAATATAAACCCCGCTCATCAGGAGAAAAGATGTATCTTTATAGAACAAATGTTGCTATTATCAACAAAAAGAAACATCAAAAATCCTGTGATTTCAATTACTGATAACCTCCAAAAATGTTAAGACAAGGAAAATGATTTAAGAAGAGGTGAATGGGATGGGGCTATCACGGCAAACAATAGTTTGGATTGTGATCGGAATAATAGCTGAAGTTTACTGGTTTTATTTCAGTATTTCAACTGGGCGAGTACCTTTAGATGATCATGCGTTTCAGTATACACTAATAACTGTGATTTTAGCAGGGGTCATTTTACTTGGGGCATTAATATGGTGTTTGATATGGTGGAAAAAAAATAAAGAATTGCGAGAGAAATTAACCACAAATTGGAATCGAAATATATCAAACAACCCAAATATAGAAGAATATTGGAATAAATGGATAAAATTCTACAGTATTATTCTAATACCAATAATTCTATTTTTGGTTCTAGCAACAGTATGGAATTATTATTTTCCCAGTACAAGAACGAGGGATAAATATGATTTTCTCCTCTGGGGCGCTTTAGCAATAGGGATATTTTTAATGTACCTCTGGAGTATGTTTAATATCTGGATAAAAAAAAGACAAATCGAAATGTAGAAAATTACACTGCACTTGCTGTCTAAATAATCATGTGTTTGTTTATTTTTCA
>CAIYYQ010000232.1 GCA_903930505.1 Methanobacteriota archaeon | reverse complement strand
GGATTTCTTTGCCTCTGAGAATTTTTCTTGATGCTGATATCTTTTTTGATCTTGCAGAAGAGAAAAGAAACATAAAAAGCCTCATCAACCACCTAATAAACGATGGACATGTTCTTGTTACCTCCATAACAGTCATGGGAGAAATCGTCCTCGTCTGCATTCGTGATAATGAAAAAACAAAGGATCTTCATAAAATCATTGATCTTCTTCATTTCTATGATATTCGTTTTCTCATACCAAACTCATTGCTACGAGAGTGTTGCAGTTGTCTCGATCGTATTGATCCAAATGACAGGGTTCCCAAAACAGATAAAACACATCTTGCCTATGCAGTCGCATATAATGTGGATTATTTCTTAACCACTGATTTAAAATTACAAGCGTTTAATCTTCCTGAAGATTGTCTGCTCTCATCTAAAAATAAACGTATTGTTTCTCCTGTAGAATTACGAAAAAGACTTCAGATATAAGTTATTCATTCAAATAATCATCCAGAACTTCTGGTATACTAATCTAGATATATTAAACAGAAAATCCCACTCAACATGTTAGTTATTCCAGATACATCAATCCATTAGAATTCTTTTCGCCGAACGTGGCAGCGGCCTGAAAGAAGAATCATTCACGGAAGAAACCAGAATGATACCGGTGGTTTCAAAATAAAGAAACAAAGAATCATTTATTTTTTTGATTCTCTCCATTTATACACATTATCATGATGATCAAAATAGTAAATTTCAACGACTTTCTTTGTATGATCTATCGTAAAAATGAGAACAAAATGCGTATTGATATGTACTCCAAAGAAATCTTGAAGAGGGCTATGTAAATGTTTATAGGAATGTTCAGGATTGTTCCTAATTTCTTGAATCTTCTTGTAAATACTTTCTAATTGTTTCCTGTTCTTTTTTATCAATTTTTTAAAGATCTTATCAACAGATGGCTTAATGTCAAGATCATACATCTAACTTGTACCTCTTTGCAAAGTCATCCACTCGGATGCTTTTCTCTTTTTTTATCTTCTCTATCTTTTTAATAAATTCAGGTTGAAGTTCAGGTTCTCCTTCAAACTCGATATATCTATTGATAATAAATTCAATGGCTTCACTTTTATCCTTTAAGTTATACTTTGCTTTCACAATATTAAGAACTCTATTGATATTTCCATTTAATTTTACTAATGCTTGAACCATATTAGTTCACCTAATATGATATTAGTTTAACTTATTTATAATCTTTTCTGAACGTGGCAGCGGCCTGGGTAACGAATCATTTATGGAAGCAACCGAGATGATACCGGTGGTTTCAGATTGAACTGTAACATCATTCATCAAATTGTTTAAATAGATGTATCGTCTTTTATTATTTATATGAAGAACGGGGTAGAAAATATTGAGGCGTTAGAAAAACGATATCCTGAGGAGTGGCTACTAGTGGAAGTAACACATGCAGACTCGTTAGGGAACCCTAAAAAAGGAAGAATTATCAACCATAGCAAATCTAAGGAAAAGATCATCGAAGAATCAAAAGGAAAAGCCGGTGATATCGCACTATTCTATTCAGGAAAGATTCCGAAGAAAGGCTATGCATTCTGTTTCTAAAGATAATAGAAAATGTGAATTCATATGGGAAGAATAACTTTCAATCCAGATGACTTTGGAATCGTATTGTTTACAACTATTAGCCATGGTACAGTGAAACGCCGATTGAAGATGGTGTTGGATACCGGTGCTACCTATTGTATGATGCCGTGGCATATTGCGGAGGAGCTTGGATACAAACCTGCGCTCATAAAAGAATCGATTGCGGTGCATACCGCGAATGGTCAAATCCATGTTCCGATTCTGTCAGTGGAGTCTATACTGATTCTTGGTAAACACGTAAAAAACTGCGAGGTGCTCATCCATGATTTACCTGAAACCAGTCGGGTGGATGGACTTATTGGATTGAGTTTCTTGAAAGAGTGTAAGGTCAAGATTGATTTTCAAAAGGGTGTTCTCCAATTAGAATGAAAGAGAACGATATTTGTTTGCATCTTTTTACTGAACGCGGCAGCGGCCTGGGCGATTCCTCGTTTTCGGAAGCAACCGGCATATTATATCACATTTGATATAATCTAAGAGAGAAACCTTATTATCTCCTTGATAAACGATCCTGTTTTTTCTTTTGGAACCATCATCCCTAAGAACCTCTGATTCCCTACTGGATTCTAGTCTATTGAATTTTCTTTTCTTCATCAAAGATGAAAAATCCTTCGCCGAACCCGGAAATGGCCTGTGGGAAGAATCATTGACTGAAGATGTGGTGTACCATTCTATAAGAAAAACCAGAAATGGAAAGATAGCATCTCGTGTTATACCAAATGGTGTTACACCAAAAAGTATAATACTTACCATACTAATACGTATTATACCTGGTGATAGAAATGGAGAACCCGTTCATCTTCGGAAAAGCAGTAGACGGAGAACACTTTGTAGATAGAGAAAAAGAAATAAAAGAACTCCAATCAACCTTCCTCTCAGGGCAACATGTCGTTTTATTCTCCCCAAGAAAAATGGGAAAAACATCCCTCATCAAAGAAACCTTTAGAAAAACAAAAGGAGTAACATGCGTCTACGTGGATCTCTGGCAAACACCATCACAATATGCATTAGCAAAGGAAATCATCAACACCGTGATAAACAAAACATATACTTCAGCAGAAAAACTCGGACATGACCTTAAAGACCTCTTCAAATCCCTACGACCAAAAATTTCTCTGGATATAGAAGGACGCATTAGTATAGAATTCTCCAGAGAAGAAGCAGTGGAAGCATTGAAAGAAGCATTGGAATTTCCAGAACGCGTCGCACAAAAAAAGAACATTCGGTTAATCGTTGCTTTCGATGAATTTCAAGAAATAGAACATCTCAATGGTCTCCAGATGGAAAAAATTTTCCGTTCTATTCTTCAACATCACAAGCATACAAGTTACATCTTTGCAGGGAGTGAACGGAGTTTAATTACCATTATCTTTGCAGAGAAAGAAAGACCTTTTTACCGATTCGCCAAACATATGGAGTTAAAACCAATCGACAACGAAACACTAGCACAATTCGTCATAGATAAATTTACGCAAAGCGGAAAGAAAATAGAAAAAAACGCTGTACAACAGATAATCGAATTCAGCAAAGGCATCCCACACTATGCACAACATCTCTCCCATGAAGTATGGTACATGACAACAAAAGAGGCAACCATAGAAACCATCAACACGTGCTTAACAGAACGAATTCTGCCATCCCTCTCAAGTGGATTTCAAGCAATGTGGAATAGATTAAAAAGCGATGAACAAAAAAGAGTTCTGATTGGCCTGGCAAACGAAACAAACCCACAACTCTACTCTCAAGGATTCATAAAAAAATATGATTTAAAAACCCCTAGCCATGTAAGAAAAGCTGTGAAATCCTTAGAAGAAATGGAACTACTCGAAAAAAACAACATATGGGATCCCTTTTTCAAAGAATGGATAAAAATCAATTTTTCCATCTAAAATAAATATAAAAAAAATTGGCAATAATTTTTACTACTTAGTATTTCGACACAAACAGACACGTAGAGTTCTCTTTTCTGAACGTGGCAGCAGCCTGGGCGAACAATCGTTTTCAGAAGCAACCGGCATATTATATCACATTTGATATCATTCAAGATAGAAGCATTACTATCTACTGGATAAATAACCCTGTTTTTTTCTTTTAGAATAACCGCCCTAATAATCTTTATTTCATTCAAGGATTCATACAAAAGAATCACTCCATCCTAGATGAATCACCCCCTCACGTTCATCCTGCCTCCCCGCCCTAGCGGATAATCATCAAGGTTTTGGGATAAAGAAAGAATCCTTTCTGCGAAACGTGCCAGCGGCCTTGGGAGAAGAATCATTCACGGAAGAAACGATTGGAACAATCTATACAATCAACGAATAATTGAATGGTATTTACTCGGTATTTTTGTTATGAAAACTTGTATTTTTACCTAAAAAGATATAAAGTAATAAATCCTTACTTTATGGGGGTGAAGAAAAATGCCAGTTGTTGTGAAAGTAACCAGTAAAGGACAATTTACCCTACCCATGCAATACCGCAAACACCTGGGTATCAATAAAGATTCATATATCCTCATAGATGAAGTAGGAAATTTTCTTGTCCTGGAAAAACTCCAAAAACTTGATCAAATCACGAAAATCCTCTCCGCCAAAGCAAAAGAAAAAAAGATCACAAAAGAAGAACTCCTTAAAACACTGAAGAAAATACAAGCAGAAAAAAGTAACCAGAATAAGGAAAATATGTTCGGAGCAGATCCATGGCTTAAAAAGAAAGCAACAAGAACTCTTAGGGACGAATAGCTTTATCGCTATAAATTTTGATTAGTTTATCTGCTAAATCATTAGCCCCGAGGGTTCTAGCCATTTCGACATTATCAAAATTATACAGAGATAAATCGGGAGAATCATGCAACAACCTTTCGAACAAAAGTGCAACAACATAATTTTTCTTATCAGTATGCTGATATCTTGTTTTTTTAACATTGATGTTTATCCAATCTGCTGGAGATGCAGTGATTTTGGGAAGATATATTCCGGATATCTTTCCAATAACAGGTTGCGATAGAAGTATTGCTTTAAATAAGACAGATGGGACGAGTCCTGTAGGATGTTCAATGTGTTTCTTATAGGCCAACCAAGATCTATCTAAAAAAAGAAAAGAAGTTGAGTCAACATGTACAAGATATGGAGTTTCTAATAATGTACCGTCCAACAGAACCACTACATCGATATCGGTTTCTCTTTTTGTTATAACAGCACTTCCAACAATTCCCGAATACACGATCTTCTGAAAACCATATTCTCTACAAGTTTTTCGAATAGTTTGTCTCAATCTGGCCATATCTATTGCCATAAGATCACTTGCTAATGTTCTTTCGAAGGAAAATTATCTCTTATAAATAGAATCGTGATGATCGAAATCATCAAAGTTAATCATGTTATTCTTTTTATCATACTGGAACACTAAAACAAAAGAACCTATATGAACACGTTTTGAATCCTTCATGTTATATCGAAGATTCTTATAATGATCAACATTATCGGAACGCACAACTTCATCAATTTTACTTAAAATTTGATTATATGTAAATGTATCTTTTTTTGAGAGTTTTTTTAGTATTTTCTCAAGATGATCACTTACTTCAAAATTATACATTATTCCTCTTTAACTTGTCTGTTTTCGTAATTCCTCAACAGAAGTATATTTCGTGTATTTTCCTCTTCGTATTTTTTTCAGTTTTTCTACATACTCTGGTCTCAACTCAGGTTCCAAAAAAGAAGTTTCATACTCAGCGATGACAAGCTCAATTGCCTGAGATTTATCCTTTAAACCATATTTAGCCTTCACTACATTTAATACACGATTTGCATGTTCTTTAATATTAATAACCGCCTGCACCATATTACATCAAATATATATTAGTATATTCCACGTATATAAATGTTACTTGCATCAAGGATGCAAGCATCATTTCCGAACGCGATAGCGGCCTGGAAAACGAATCGTTTTCAGAGGAAACAATAGGAAAAATCTATAGTTTTGTACAAAAGAAATAGGGGTCCTCGTGTTTCCATCTCATTTGTTTATCCCTGAGATCATAACTACAAATAGGAAAAAATTTGAGTAAAATATAAATATATGTTTAAACATACATTTAATTATGAGTTTCAAAACATTAACAATCAAAAAAAATGTCTACGACAAACTTCTAACGATAAAGAGAGAAAACGAAAGTTTTAGCGAACTTTTTGAACGACTGAGCAAGAAAAACGTCGCATCACTGAAAAAACTGAGAGGATGCACAGAATTCAACGAAAAAGACAAGATGACAAAAGATAT
>CAIYYQ010000231.1 GCA_903930505.1 Methanobacteriota archaeon | reverse complement strand
TCAAGGTAGGACTTCTTGGCCTCGCCAGTCTGTTATGTTTGGTTCATTGGATGATTCTTTTTTCCAATAGTTTTCTCCATTGTCGCTAACCATTTACCGTGATTAAACTCTTTGTTCTTCTTTTCCTCCGGTCGGTCATAAGGTATATTCTCTACCTTCCTTCGTACGAGATCCCGGTATCGGCTCATTGTGCTCATACGCACACCCATTGATTCTGTACGCAATTTCGTTGCGAGATCTCCAATTCCCAGCTCTACAGAGAATGCGTCTTTTACGTTCTCCGTGTCTTTTGTTGGCTTACTTTCTGCTTTCTTTTTTCGTCCCATTTCATTTCACCTTTTTCTTGTTGTTTGCTAAGATTACGCCTAGCTCGTTGCATATATGGCTTTCTTGTTCGTTGTGTGTGTTGTCCATTTCTTTCACTTCCTTCCTGCTACGCAGGATGTTGTTGATGGTGCATATTCTGTATGCTTATGGTTTTCTTTTGTCGAATGGAATATATGCACCATCGATGCCCATGCTCGGAGTCGAACCGAGAGATTCACCTCCTTGGTTTTCTAAGCAAACGTGTTGCACCGCTGCCATGGGCATTAAAAAATATTACCGGGATCCGCGCCCGGCACGTTAAACAAATTTATTCCCAGACCCATTGCAACCCTGTTGATGCTGGGTTGTGAGATTGAACCACTATCTCCGTGACGATCATAAAGGTGTCCAGATCCATTGGGCCAACCTTCACCTCTTCGACTGCCGCTTCAGATTCAAAGTACTTTCTGAATGCCAACGATCTCCGAAGATAATCTGGTAGTTCTTCGTGTACGGCCTTTGCGATAATGATGAATATCGCTTTGGTTTGGTTTGTGTCTTCCATTTTTATACCTCGTTTGACCTTCTTTGAGGTCATGCCCATTTTAGGAATCGAACCTATAGAACTTCCTCTTGATTTTCTAAGAAAAACTTCTGCACCATTGCCATGGACTTTAAAATTCTAAAAAATAATCCTGCGCTCAAAATCGTTCGAAGAAATCTTTTCCACCTGGCTTTTTAGGCCCCCTGGGACTGTGGCAAGATTTCTGTTCGAAGATTTTTTGATTTTTTCGGATTTTCCATTTTGTAACACCTCCTTTGAATTTTGTCTGGGGAAGACGCAAGAAATGTAGCTCACAAGTCTGTGATTCTTGGTCCATTCTCTCCTTGACCAATGTAATGGATATGATGCCATTACAGTCGATCGCAATATCCATTGGGAGTGCTACCAACAGACATCTGTCGTGCTGTTGTGTTTAAACAGCTCGTTTCCGTTTAGAATGTCTTGGGCCTCCATTTCAGCAATGAAACTTGGAAGGAATCTTGCTTACTTTGGAGCACAATTGGGCGACAACTACTGGCCCTTCATCAACATCTAAAATCTTCTAGCGGTTAATCCCGCAGGCCCACACTTGGAGTTGAACCAAGCCCATATCACTAGAGGATGGTGAAATCGCAAAGAGTGATATGGGGCACCACTGCTGTGGGCATATTAAAAAATAAGGCAGATGAGTTCATCTGCTTTTTCTGTTCTGTCGTGCCAACCTTTTTGCTTCATTGGCAATATCTTCACCATACCTTCTGTCAAAAATAATTACTTCTTTCTGACGACATTTTACTACAAGGATAGATGCCCCTGTTTTTTTCTTTGTCGCTCCACAATTGTTACAGATGAGCATATCTCCTTTTGGAAACATCAACACTTTACATTTTGAACAAAATTCCATTTGATCACCTTCAATCAATACCCTGCACGATAGTGGGATTTGTTTCTTTCCGTCGTGCTCGTTGATGCCTGGTGGGGGATTCGAACCCCCAGAGCCACCTCCATACAGAAGAATGGCATTGATTTCCTTCCGAAGTGTCGCCTCCAACTGCGCCTCTTCATCAGCACCATTCCGTCATACGTCTCCAATGCCGCTTCAAACTTCTGTTGAAGCAAGGGGTAAATTTCCGTATGTCTGTAGCCATAACTCTTCCAAAATTTTCAACCAGGCATTAAAAAATGGAGCAGTAGTTCTACTGCCCTTTGTTTATCGAGCGTACTCGTTCCATCAGGCGCTCGAACATTGGATATGTTGCAACCATCAACAACGTACATCCTATGCCAACCGTTGTGATGAATATCGCATAGAAAAGCGGTGGTGTCTGCAACATATCTTTCCCAAATTGGTCCATC
>CAIYYQ010000230.1 GCA_903930505.1 Methanobacteriota archaeon | reverse complement strand
CATCTCAGCAAGTTATTATACACAGATGTAAACGGTGGGTACATGGGGATTCCCATGAATCCAGACGGGAAAAATACTATTCCTCTCGGTTGGGTAGAATCCAATGGCACACGAGATGGACAAGAAAATGTTGCTCTCATACGAGAGATGCAACGGATACAAGAAGGAAAAATTGATGGCGTAGATGTCATCGTCTGGCAATCAGACGTATACAATAAACCCATCATTTGGCATGGAGAATCGTACCTCTGTGACGAGACCTTGCGTTTAACAGTTCATCCAAAAACCGGATATATTATCCATGTGTATCGACATTTGGTTCTTTCCGCGCGTCTTTCGCAGTTCATTAACTTGTACTATCCTGATTCATTAGGAAACCGTGCAGTGGCCAATTATTTAAAACTCAGTAATCCCGTCGGAGAAGCAGCAGAGCTAACCTATACAACAACCCCAGAATCACAAGCCCGCCATCTTGCAGAAGTAAAAGGGTATGACAATCTCATGACCTACATTCCTCTGCTTATATGTGTACCAATGTTTCTTGTTGGAGTACCGTTGACATGGCGGTATTACGGCCGAAGTTACTACTGGAAACGATACAAGAATTTCGAGGAAGGATTCCCTTCTGTATCTGAGAAAAAAAGGAAAAAAATCTCTCGCAAAAAACTCCTTGCAGTTGGCCTTGTCAGCATTCTTCTTGTGTCATCACTTGGATATATCCTGTATCAGTCACCAGGGGGTCTTGTGAGTTTACCATCAGCTGAAGGAGAACATCATGATGAACAAGTCTCGTATGCCCCTGAGCCGCCAACTCCGCCAGGGACCGCTCGGACCATTGATTCCGGGAAACATACACTACTTCCGGCTGATGAAGGTGTTCATAAACTCAGCCGTCGAGAATGGTGGTATTTCAATGTTTATTTCAATGATCCTCAAAGCGATTTACAAAACTACTCAATGATCATCAGTTTCAACAAAATGGCATTAAACGATATCCGATTGTTAAAACGAGATAACCTGTTTATCATCATGTACGACGATAAAGAAAGTTCTACTAATTACGGAATCATGAATAAACCACGGGGGACCTTACAGATGGGTGGACCTGGTGTCGATGTCTCGTTTGAGAACAGCTATGTGAAAGGCCAATATCCCCAATGGACTGTACATGTAGAAAACAGTGAAAAAGGATTTATTGCTGATCTGGCATTCACCGCAGATTTCCTCCCGGTCTGGGTCATGGGACGAAGTTCCAATCTTGTGTTATTTAAATATCTCGGTGGAGACTATTATATCCCCCGCTGTACCGTAGAAGGAAATATCACATTTGGATCAAATCAACATCAAGTCAAAGGAACAGGATATCATGATCATGTCTGGGAGACCACAATACCACGTTTTGTGACCAAAGGCTGGGAATGGTTCAACCTTCACTTCGATAATGGCTGGGAGATGTACCTGTCAAAATTTATTTTACGCACACCACGAAATCTCTACGCAGCTGCGCTTGTTATCTCCCCTAATAACCGTAACCTTATAGAATATAAATTTTTCGAGGTCACCTATACGGAGACCGCGACTCCGCAAGGTATGCCGTTCATGTCATATCCTAAGAAATATCATGTAGAAGCAAAGCGAGACGACATGGTGTTAAAACTCGATATCACGATTTCAAATACGTGTGAAATCCTTTGGAAAGCAGTACGAACCGGAATGTTTGAAGGACCATGTACGGCAACCGGGACGTT
>CAIYYQ010000229.1 GCA_903930505.1 Methanobacteriota archaeon | reverse complement strand
TTTGAACAAGTGTTTAAGAACAGTTTAACCACGTTGCCTATGGGCGGTGGAAAAGGTGGATCTGATTTTGATCCGAAAGGAAAAACTGACAACGAGGTCATGAAATTCTGTCAGTCCTTTATGACCGAACTCCAACGGTACATCGGTCCAGATACAGATGTCCCCGCAGGAGACATTGGTGTAGGTGGTCGTGAAATCGGCTTCATGTTTGGGCAATACAGGAAAATCAGAAACGAATTCACTGGAGTCCTCACCGGGAAAGGATTGAACTGGGGTGGTAGCCTCGTTCGACCAGAGGCAACAGGGTATGGTGCTACCTATTTTGCTCTTGAGATGCTGAAGACCAAAGGAGAATCTTTTAAAGGTAAAACATGCGTCGTTTCTGGTTCGGGAAATGTTGCACAATACACCATTGAAAAAATCAATCAATTAGGCGGAAAAGCAGTAACACTTTCCGATTCGTCGGGTACTATTTATGATCCTAACGGAATCGATGAGAAGAAACTTGCATATATCATGGAACTGAAGAATGTGCAGCGTGGCCGTATAAAAGAATACGCAGAGAAATACAAATGTACGTACGAAGCAGGAAAAAACCCTTGGCATTTCAAATGTGACTGTGCGTTCCCCTCAGCGACCCAGAATGAAATTAGTAAAGAAGATGCACAAAAACTTGTTGATAATGGATGTATATTGGTTGCAGAAGGAGCAAACATGCCAACAACACCAGAAGGGGTTGAAATCTTCATCGAAAACAAGATCCTGTATGGTCCTGGAAAAGCAGCAAACGCTGGTGGTGTTGCTACGAGCGGTCTGGAAATGTCACAGAACAGTATGAGACTGTCATGGAGCAGAGAAGAAGTTGATAAGAAACTCCAATGGATCATGTCTCAAATACATCAGTCCTGCGTGAAATACGGAAAAGACGAAAACTTCGTGAACTACGTAAAAGGAGCTAATATCGCAGGGTTCGTCAAAGTCGCTGATGCGATGATTGACCAAGGCCTTGTTTAAAGAAGGAAAAAACCTTCTTCTTTTCTTTTTTTGTTTTTTCTAGATATTTATACGTCCTTTTACTAAAATATTTATACAGGCGTATGATACATGGTGGGCGAAGAAAGAGGCGATTTGATTATGCAAGTAAAACAGGAGTTAAAACAAGTAAAAGGTAACACAGGAAAAGAAGAAGGATTTAACCCTTTTAAAATGGCGCAAACACAATTTGATCGGATAGCAGACAAACTCAGCCTTGACGAACCAACCCGGGAATTGTTACGAAATCCATTACGGGAATACATTTTTGCTATTCCTATTCGAATGGATGACGGAAACATGAAAGTATTCCATGGCTTTCGCGTCCAACACAATGATGCACGAGGCCCCTGCAAAGGCGGTATCCGGTTCCACCCGCAAGAAACCATTGATACCGTACGGGCGCTTGCGATGTGGATGACCTGGAAATGCGCTGTGGCAGACATCCCACTCGGCGGCGGGAAAGGAGGAATAATCTGTGATCCACACAATCTTTCGGAACGAGAACAGGAAAAACTCTGCAGAGGATGGGTTCGACAGATCGCTCGAGATATCGGGCCGACACGTGACGTCCCTGCTCCTGATGTCATGACCAGTGGTCAACATATGGTCTGGATCATGGATGAATATGAAACTATTATGGGCGGTCAATATCCAGGACTTATCACCGGAAAACCAGTGGAACTTGGTGGCTCCCTTGGTCGAACTGAAGCAACTGGATATGCGTTAGTTTACATCCTTCGTGAAATACTCAAAGAATTAAAAATAGACATCACCAAATCAACTGCTTCTATTCAGGGGTTCGGAAATGTTGCCAGATACACCGCGGAATTATTCACAGAATACGGTGGGGCTATTGTCTCGGTTTCCTGCTGGGATCAGAACGACAATTGCACATATAATTACTACAAAGAAAAAGGAATCAATGTCAAAGAACTAGAGTCTATCACCGACCGATTTGGTACGATTGATAATAAACAAGCGGAAAAACTTGGATATAAGGTACTTCCTGGAGATGACTGGTTGAAACACGAAGTAGACATCCTTATTCCAGCTGCTCTTGAACATTCTATCACGCAAGAAAATGTTAATAACATAAAATCATGCGTGAAGGTCGTCATCTGCGGAGCAAATGGCCCAGTGACTCCTGAAGCTGAAGATATTCTTGATAAAAAAGGCGTGGTCGTCGTTCCTGATTTCCTTGCAAATGCAGGTGGTGTCGTCTGTAGTTATTTTGAACAAGTGCAGAGCAACCAAAACTATTATTGGACAAAAGAAGAAGTTCTTGGGAAACTTGATAACAAAATGACCGATGCTTTCTTCAAAGTTTGGGAACTATCAAAACGTAAAAAAATACGCATCAGTGATGCTGCATATATGATAGCGATTTCTAGAGTCGCCGAAGCATGCAAAATGCGCGGCTGGGTGTAATGTAGTATATGAATACATCGTTCAATGAGAAAGAAAAAAAAATCATCTCAGTTATTGAAGAAATAACCGGCATTACCCCAACACGCAATCAAGAACCAGACGACAATACTAAAGAAACGATGGTACAGCTGTTTCGCATTAAACGAATACTCTTACTCGCCTCCTCATATAATTATTTTCTTTTAGAGGAAGAGGGGAGGTTGGGTACTCTTTTTACCGAACGTCATTTGTATGATAAAAATAATGTTCCACCAGATATAACCCACGTAGAATCATGGAAAGAATGTGTAGAACGTTTAGACAAAGAAAATTATGATTTATTGATTATTTTCAATAAACCAGAGGATATCGATGTCCTCACATTCTCTGAGGAAATAAAAAAAATCTCCAAAGTCCCTATTGTTGTATTGGGAAATAACATAGCTGAGCTTTCC
>CAIYYQ010000228.1 GCA_903930505.1 Methanobacteriota archaeon | reverse complement strand
CTTAGGATACGCCGGGGTGGCTCAGCCTGGCTAGAGCGCCTGACTCATAAGCACAGCTACAAGGTTCGTAAGCGTTTTGCTAAGATATCAGGAGGTCGCGGGCTCGAATCCCGCCCCCGGCACTGGCGTTTATTCATAACATCCCTAACCTATATATGGTCTTAATAAAAACAAAGATAACCCTATTTCACATTAATGAAACGTAAATGAACATATATATGTTGTGTTAAATCTGTAGTTTAACTTCCTTTGGTTGGACCATGTTTGCCGTCAATTTTGGTGTGATCAGTGTTCTTTTGTGATATCGAAATCTTTGAAATCAAGTTGATCACGCAATCTTTTGACCTCAGTCTCTAACGCAAGGATCCGTGTCTGATGACTTTCATTGATTTTATGTTTGTATTCCCCGCTTGATGATTGTTGAGCCAGATGTGATTTAGCTCGTGATACCATCTGGATATAATTAATTGTCCCTGTTGCTTCAACGGGATGCGCAGAAAGATTAAACATATCCAAAGCAGTTGTTGGTGAATTAGAAAAAACATAATCCGTATCATCATTTGGGGCTGTTGACAAATCATCTACTTTATCAAAATGTGTCGTCGGAGACACCGGATATATTGATAATCCTGTTGAACTGTCGCCATCGGGATAAACTATACAGTCATAAGTAGATGGTGTCTGCGAAAAAATGATGTTAGACATCCCTTTTTTTCACCCCGTAGGAGCATAAGGTATGCGTATTTTTATGTCGGGTACACTTGAATCATTCGCATGGCTGAGACTGATACCACTTGTCTCAGCTGTGGTTAGTTGTATCCGTAGAAACATTTTTTCGTTCTCATTCACCGGCTGTTTATTTATTGTCATATAAATCGGAACTGTCAGATAAGAATTAATTGTGAAACTATATGTCGTCCCAAAAGTATATGACATAAAACCAAGGTTCGTGATCGTCCCTGATGAATGAAGTTTATTGAATGATACCGTGTAACCTGTCGCGGTTTTAGTGGTTGCGCCGCATTTAAATGTGACATGACCATCACAAACACCATCTAAAAAATATTTACTTTGTACTAATAGAGGATATAGGAAATCAAGGTTCACCGATCCGCATGCTTCAGTTGTTGATGTGCATACGAGGTTTGAATCAGGATATTCAAGCATCAATAGTTTATTGAAGTTCATTCCCCCCCATGTTTCAACATGATGGTCGAGATGAACCCCGTAATAAACTTGATATTGTGGCATCCATGTCATAGTTTGTTTTCACCCTGCCCTAAATCTTCCTTTATGTCGTATTGGCTGATTTACAGGAATCGTCGCAGTCGGCGTCCGCAACGTCCTAGTAGTAACGGTCGTACCTGGTACAATAATCGTCCCTCCGGTCTTCCTGGAGGTCGCCGTGGTCGTTCCACCAGATGATGCTTCAAGGAAACCAGATGAAAGACCCTGAGCAAGTTTACGACCCCAGTCCTCAACACTATCAGCATTTTTTGCGTTAATGGTGACTGGGCCGACATTGATCTCAACATGTGTGTCACCAGATTTCCCGGAGGGTTGAGACATGATGATTGGAGAAGATGATTCTTGCAGATCTGGCAGTTTCCCCACTAGATTTCTAGGAAGGACAAGTTCGCCTTTATGGACAACTGCAATACCAGATTCAGCGACAGTCCCACCAACCGCAAGACCCGGTATAGGCTCTTTTTTGCCAGCCATCAATATTTGGTCAAACGGAGAGGGAAAACCATGATGGTACTGCGCGATATGCTGTTGCCATCGCTGCTGATAAGTGTTTCCGATTTGTTCACCACCAGCACCCATTTCAGGTTGATTTGTACCCATCGCCTGATTTCGAGCCCTGATGATGCCATTATAAGTCGCAAGAGCTTGAGCCAATAGATCCTCCAATTGTTTTTTTTCTGTGGCTGTAAAATCATTACTATTCACTACTTTATTGTAGTCATCTGCGAAACATGTTTCCAGGTCAAGCAGCTTCTTGTTCTGATCAGGGATGAACGTATCTGTATAATATGTGATCATTAGTTTTTTCGCAGCGATACTATTCTGCAGATTATCATAGTCTTTCTGATAAGTATCATTGAGATCCTGGATGTGGACCTGATACGCGGTTTCGATATCCTGCAGCTGTCTTTGCTCATCTGACAGGACGCCGTTCTGCAGCTGTCCTTGTTTCAAGGAGTTTTCTGCTTGTTTTACTCGCAGTTCAAGATCTGCCCGGGCTAGTTCCTTCAATTGGTCTTTCTCTTCCCGTGTAATACGACCGCGGTTGTCTGAGACGTCAAGTTGGATTTTCATCTCTTCGATGCTGTTCGCAGTCATCTGATTAGCGTAATCATTTGCCTGTTTCGATAATGCGTCAAGTTCTGCGCGATGCTGTCTGATCGAAGTGATCAGGTCCAGGGTTGCCTTGTCCTGATCAGTCAATGCACCTGTGAAGATCCTTGACTGATATGATGCATTGTCAAGTGCCAATGGGATGAACCGTAACGCCTCAGTCATGTTATGCAACGCGGGCATGTTCGCTAGCTGTGTCTGCATGTCTGAGAGGTCAAGTGTGTATTGTTTCAGATTCAATTCAGCCATGGACAATAAATTCGATTGTTCAATGAGCGAAGTTTTGAATGTATCGAAAAAATTTGTTACAGGTTCCGTTTTCATTGTGAATGCTGCAGATGATACAAGATTTTGTAGATTTTTTTGATATTCCTCTGCAAAACCAGGCGCAATAGGTACAGGTGACCCAACACCATATGCTCCACGGGCAAGTGGCTCCATTAAAACTGATGTTGTAAAACCAGTATGCATATCTTTCAAATATGCTACACGGAAATTCTCTGAAAAAGTAATACCCATTTTCTGTCCTGTTTCCGCTAGTGCCTGCTGTTCATAACCCATCATTTCAGATCCACCACCGATTAAACCCGAACCGATGTTTTTTTGCATCTGACTGAACATCGTATTAATCTGATCCATCCGTCCAGAAAATGTACCCATCATTTTCGTGAAATCCTGCTGCAACTGATCAGTGGATCCACCGACCAGATCCAGGTTTTTCGCATACTGGACCATGCCATCGGACATCATCGCGTTCATGAATGCGACTGCCTGACCGGTCCCAACGAGTTTACTGAGCGCACTGATATCGCCACCGGTCGCCTCCTGGACGCGTTTTATGACGTTTGTAAGACCTTCGCCCTGCAGGATAAGCGGATCAAGTGCAATCCCGAGCTTGTTATATTCAGCGATTGCATCCGCAGTAGGATTCAACATCGCATTCAAACCAGTGCTGATCGCCGACATCATCTTTCGGCTGTTATTGAATCCCTCCTGGTTCAAAGTCATTAGTATCGCAAGGAACTGATCTAGGGACGTCCCGGTTTGACTAAGTGTCGGCCCTAGACTTCCGATCATATTGTCCAGGTCATCTGCGGAAAGGGTTGTTGTATCCATTGTCTTTGCGAGTTTGTTCGCGATGCTTTCCGAGTCCCTGGACGAATAATTCCAGGTTTTCATCGTATCAGTAAGCAAACCTGTGCTGTTCGCAAGATCAATGTTCTGGGCTTTCGCCAGTCGTTCAGCGGAGGTCAGAACAGCCAGGCCTGCGGCTGCGTTCGCACCGGATTTAACGATCACATCGTAGGATTCCATTAGTTTCGTCGCAGATTCCCCATAAGCTAGGCTCATTTCGTTGACGTTAGCGATGATACTAGGTAAAAGAGCCTGGTCTTGTTGACTCAATGCATTGCTGACCTGTACGATGCTGACTTCCCAGTTTTTATACGCATCGATGCTGCCAACGATGAATTGTTCTAACTTGCCTATGCCTTGCATCGCCAGGTTCATCGCCTGGTTCACAACCGCAAACCCAGCGCCGACAGCCAATCCCTGCTTGCTAAATACGCCGAGTCTTTGTTCAATTTGGTTGATCACGCCACTGGCATGGTCATATGCCCGGATGTCAATTGATACTTCATTACCTGCCATAATTATTCACTTTCCTTTATTATTTTTTTCAAATTCCTCTTTTAATTTATTCAAAGCGTCTCTTTCATACTCGTAGACTTTTGGTTTCCCTTTTCCTTGTTCCTCGTTTTTGATTTCAACATATTCATTCAAGAGCATGATGAGTTCTCTTACTGGCAGCAACCCAGCCTCACTGGGCGGGATGTGCAGTGTGATGATCGCACGTCGTTTCAATGATTTTAGTTCCTCGATTTGTTCTTCTATGGTGAGTTTGCGACCGTTGTCTCGGTCGCCACTGGAAAATCCTTTTCTTCAACATCCTTTTTGAATATCTCAAGTATCAGTTCGCTGATCTGTTTCGACCCAAGAGTCTTCACCTGATCCAATGTCACACGAGGATCAATTTTTTTTAGGAAATACCAGAGCATCTCCGTGTTGCAGCGTGTGCTTACGATAAGGTTGTACCGTCTGACGTCATCT
>CAIYYQ010000227.1 GCA_903930505.1 Methanobacteriota archaeon | reverse complement strand
TAATCATCCCTCTTCTCAAATTATTGCTGGACATCAGATAACTATTTATGATTGAAACAGATTACATTAATGATAAGAGTTAAGAATAGTTGCACATCAATGAACACACTAAAAATTATTAAAATACAAGAAAGTAAAACTGAAGCAAAAGACATCAAAACAATAACATTCACCCATCCTGGACTTATACAACCCGGGCAGTTTTATATGATATGGATCCCAGGTGTTGATGAAATACCCATGAGCGTCTCCACCATAAAAGATGAGTTGAAAGGAATCACATTCCGAAAAATAGGGCAAGCAACACATGCACTTGCAGGTTTAAAACCAGGAGACCTCATCGGCGTACGCGGACCATACGGCAGAGGGTTTACTTTATCGGGAAAACATGTTCTTTTTGTAGGTGGAGGAACCGGAATTGCAATGCTTGCTCCTGCTGTTGAACAAGTCAAAAAACAAGGAATAGATGCAACCGTAGTACTAGGGGTAAAAAATAAACAGGAATTATTCTTTGACAAACGAATAAACAATACAGGAGCAAACGTATTCATCTCCACAGACGATGGATCTTTAGGACAGAAAGGATTAGCCACAGATGTTGCAATGGATCTTCTCAAAAAAAACACATATTCCTCAGTACTAACCTGTGGACCGGAACCAATGATGAAAAAGCTTCTTGATGTATGCAAAAACATTCCATTCCAAGCATCACTTGAACGATACATGAAATGCAGCATCGGCATCTGCGGACAATGCTGCATCGGAAAAGGACTGCGCGTCTGCAAAGAAGGCCCAGTGTTCGACGGGAAAACATTACAAAACATAGAAGATTTTGGAAAATTTCGCAGAGACGCATCTGGAAGAAAAATACAATTCTAAGAATTTGTAAAAGGTGATATCTATATCTGTTTATAGCGAGGAAATTCATCTGCAAACCCAAGGGGAAGACGATATTATTGATATCACAGAAAAAATAGAAAACATTGTAAACACATCAAAAATAATGAATGGTATCGCTTGTCTATTTGTTGTAGGCTCAACAGGAGCTCTTACCACAATTGAATACGAACCCGGGCTGAAAAAAGATCTCCCACGTGCTCTTGAACGAATTGCACCGAAAAACATCCACTACGATCATCATGAAACATGGCATGATGATAACGGACATTCCCATATCCGCGCAAGTCTCATAGGACCAAGTGTTACTATTCCTATTCGAGAGGGATGTCTGATTCATGGAACATGGCAACAGGTGGTATTCATTGAACTAGATACACAGCCACGCAAAAGAACAATCGTTGTTCAACTCGTAGGAGAATAAACGAACCTATTCACAGAAATATTTACCATTTGTTAGAGTGAACACGTAAGTCATCATATCTGTTTCCCAATGGTTTTTGTTCAGCTGGATACCCTATAGAAACAAGAGAAAACGGGATCACATGATCAGGAATATGAAGAAGATCCCGAAGCCCATTCATTCGTTCCTCCTGTGGATACACCCCAAGCCAGACACCACCAAGACCTTTTGCCACAATCGCAATCAACATATTCTCTGTCGCCGCAGAGCAATCCTGCACCCACATCCCCTTATGTTTCTCAAGAAAGAGGTCTCCACAGACAAGAATAGCAACCATAGCATCCTTAAGCATCTGCGCATGCGAATGAAACGAAGGAATAATTCTCAAAATCTGCGGATCAGAAAGAACAATGAAATGCCAGGGTTGTTCATTTCCTGCAGACGGGGCACTCATCCCAGCCTCAAGAATTTCATGAATCACTTGGGGTGAAATCTGCTGTTTCGAATATTTTCGAATGCTTCTCCTCGAAAGAATCGCATCAAACGCATCCATACCATTCACACAAAGAAAAACCATAGATTTTTCTTAATCACGAACCCCTTTCTCAGAAACCGAAAACACGACCTCACCCTCAGGAAGATGCGGGGAATCAATCAATCGCGCAATCCGCTTCTCACCTTTACTTTTCCTCAGATAAAGACGAAACGTCGCAGTATGACCAACAATATGACCACCAATAGGACGCGTTGGATCACCAAAGAACGCATCTGGCTTTGCAGAAACCTGGTTCGTCACACAAATCACCCCGTTGTTCAAATCCCCCCATCTGAGAAGATCATGCATATGTTTATTCAGCTT
>CAIYYQ010000226.1 GCA_903930505.1 Methanobacteriota archaeon | reverse complement strand
TTCAGAAATTCAAGGCACCAAATAAACTGTTGAAAGGCTTTCTTATCATCACGATTCTTATGATCATTGCAGTTACCTACATTCCCATTTTCAATACTATCTTTAGCACAAAACCAATTACGGACCCAACGATCTGGTTGATCATTATCGGTTTTGCTCTGCTCACCTCAGTCTTCAGATGTATTGTTGAATTCATACAAAAAAGAACCATGAAAAAGAAAAGCGAAAAACATACAAACAAACAGAGTACATCTACGGTAGCCATTAATTAAGAAGCTGATATTCAAGATGCTTCTTATCCAGCTCGTGCTTAATGACATCAATTTGCTCTTTACCCAATGTATGAAACGTAATAACGATTTTTACGTACCCGATCGGCACCGCAATCGTACAACGATCATGAACAATGGACTGAATATTTGCCCCAAGATTCGCAAGAATACCAAGAATTTCTTTAAGCATTTTTGGTTTATCAAGAACAACCACAGCGATTTTCACCATTAACATTTCATTGAGCATGCCGCGTTCAATCACCTGCTCAAGTAACGACAGATTCGCATTACCACCACTTAAAACAGCAACAACATTCTTCTTTGGATACGAGATTTTTTTACTCAACAATGCCGCAAGTGAAACCGCACCAGCTGGTTCCACGACAAGTTTTGATCGCTGAAGCAACAGATACAATGCATTGGCGATTTCATCATCATTCACTGTTACAACCTCGTCAACATATTGCTTCGCAAGACTAAAAGTGAGTTCTTTTGGCGTTTTCACCGCAATCCCATCCGCGATCGTTGCAACTGATTTCAACGGCACAATCTTATTCTGCTCTAGCGACTGTTTCATGGATTGTGCACCCTCAGCCTCCACCCCAATTATCTTCACATTTGGTTTTAATTTTTTTAATGCAACCGCAATACCAGAAATCAGTCCACCACCGCCGATGGGAACCAACACGACATCAACATCAGGTAAATCATCGTAGATCTCCAGACCAATGGTTCCCTGACCCGCGATCACAGATTCGTTGTTGAACGCATGGACAAACACCATCTTTTTTTCTTCAGAGTATTTCAATGCAGCCTGCGCAGCATCATCATACGTTGCACCCTCAAGAACGACCTCAGCACCATATGATTTCGTCGCAATGATTTTCACAGGAGGCGTGTAAATAGGCATAAAAACCGTGCTTTTCACACCAAGCAACGTCGCAGCATATGCGACACCTTGTGCATGGTTTCCTGCAGACGCACAGACGACACCACGTTTCTTATCATCGTTGCTCAAATGATAAATCGTATTATACGCACCACGTATCTTAAACGAACCAGTCTTCTGCAGGTTCTCCAGTTTCATATACACCTGAACATCAGTCATCGTTGAAAAGGTTCTTGAAAATTCAAGAGGTGTACGATGAACAACGTTTTTGAGAACCATATGCGCATTTTTAACATCATCAAACGTCACCATACAAAAACCATCCTTCATTCACATGAGTTTATTGAGAAAAACTCGTACGTTCATTCCTTCAGTAAGTCCTATGTTTTTCGCAGGCTCTGATACTTCGACAACATTTGCATTGAGGACATCATCAAAGGATTTTACTCCAGTTACTTTCCCTGCGACATCACCAAGTTTATTCGCAGTAGCCATGTTCAGATACCCACACATCACATAGCCTTTTTTTGCCTTGACAAGGATAATTGGTGCAGTTGCCATCGGGATCAACACACCAAATACCGCTCCTTTCTCAAGTGATATCTTCTGGGTTTTCACCATTGAATTTTGCTCGTTTTGATACGATTCTTTCGCCATTACATTCACCTCTTTCGTAACACCAAAGGAACAAACAATAATTGATGAATACACTTATCAAGAATCAATGATATATATTTTATTCAACCAATGTGATGTTAACTAGTTTTCTGTAGTGTTTGTTTTAATTTATTCAGCCGATCACGCAACATAATCGCCTTCTCAAAATCAAGATTATCCGCAGCAGCCCTCATCTCAAGCTCCACATTCACAATCAACGCAGGAAAATCAGCCTTTGGAATATACTTCGTATCAGTGATCTCCACAACCTTTTCCTTAATCGGTTTAACAATCGTCGTCGGCGTAATATGATGCTTCTCATTAAACTCCAACTGCAACGCCCTCCGCCGATTCGTCTCATCCAACGCCTTACGAATCGAATCAGTCAACACATCAGCATACAACACAACCCGGGAGTTCACATTACGCGCAGCACGACCAATAATCTGAATCAAACTACTCGCATCACGCAAAAAACCCTCTTTGTCCGCATCAAGAATACCAATGAACCCTACCTCAGGGATATCAATACCCTCACGCAACAAATTAATCCCGACAAGCACATCAAACACACCAAGACGAAGCTCCCGAATAATCTCAGAACGCTCAAGAGTATCAATCTCCGAATGCAGATACCGGGTTTTGATCTTCTTCGCAGCAAGATACTCAGCAAGCTCCTCAGCAAGACGCTTCGTCAACGTCGTCACCAACACACGATCTTTCCGCTTCACCGTCGACAAAATCTCAGAAATCAAATCATCAATCTGACCACGGGTACAGCGCACCTCCACCGGTGGATCAACCAGACCAGTCGGACGGATAATTTGCTCTGCAACCTGCTGCGATCTACCCAACTCATACTCAGCAGGTGTCGCAGAAACAAACACAACTGAACGCATAAACTGCTCAAACTCAAAAAACTTCAACGGCCGATTATCATACGCACTCGGCAGACGAAAACCATAATCAATCA
>CAIYYQ010000225.1 GCA_903930505.1 Methanobacteriota archaeon | reverse complement strand
TTGTTTTTTGGTTGATAGGGATTAAATGCAGGATCTCCGTAGATGACGAACTCGTGCAACGCCACGTATTTTTTATCAAGGGTGCGGGTTCGTTCGTTTCCGTTGTTTTGTTGCTGCAGCGACGAAAGAACTTCGTTATCAAATGCGCTGTTTCCTGAGGAAAAAGTTAAAGGTGGCGACCACAGAAACGTCGAGTTTGCATCTTTTGGGAGGAGCACATTCTTTGCGTTTCTCAGTGCAAGCCCCGTGGTCTGATTTGCATTCAGGTTATTAATAAATTCTTCTGAGATGACTGCACCGAAATGAAGATCAGGGAATTCACCGGTGAGTTTGTAACGAAGCGTGGCATTGAGCAAACCAAGGATGCCGAAACCAAGTCCTCCTGGGAGTGGCCGTGGATCAAGATACCCAGGATCTGCGGTGAACCTGGTAGCACCAATATAGGTGTTGACGCCTGCATGAAGATAGGTTTGTGAAAGGGTTGTCTCAGGCAGATACCCATCGGTTCGTGCGGTGATACAGCTTTCCACAAAGATCACTGAGGGACCGTAGTTCATGTTTTCAACAGCGCGTATATCAAAATCTCCTTTTGTTGAGAGTCGACTACCGATCTTTGGGTAAATTCGCGCAAAAGCGGTAACAAACGGAATTCCATGGGAATCCATAAGGATATCACCGAATTCATAGAGGTTATAGGATCCATGAGCAAACACAAAAATAAAACTACTGTTTAGTTGATCAGCACCACCGGTCACTTTGTCTGAAGAACTGAGCCGAGCGATGGTATTCTTTGGGAAAAACAATCGGTTTAGGATACCGAATTTTTTTATGATATCAAGATCGGTTTGGCTAAATCCTTCTCGCTGGGATTGTGTCCATTTTGTGCTCTTTACGGTAAATGATCCGTTTTCCATGTCTTTTTTCAATCGTTCGTTGATAAACCAGCTTTCTCCTGTTGGGAATTTCGTTGGTTCTCCGCGCCCTGCGGTGTTAATAATTTGTTCTATTCTTGTAATCAGAGGCAGGTTTTGAAATTCCAGTCCACATCCGGTTTGTACAAGACCGTTATTTTTCCATCCACCCATTGTATTGATGATAGTGTTGTAAAAAATCGTGCGTGCAATGAGTGCACTGCAGTCCTGAACATCTCTACCAGTTACTCGTCCGATGATATTTTCCTGGAACGGCCAGTAGGTGTAGGTGTCATTTTCAGCATCACCAGGAACTGGATCGATGTCCCCGTAGATGTAATCACTTGCAATTGCAAACCCTGAGATATATGCATCATCCGTTGGTTCTCCATCCGGGTTGAAGTAGAAGTACATGGGAACCATGGTCGGATCAGCGGCGATCGCGATATTAATCGGATGTTCAGCATAATTATTTCGTAGTACCGATAAATCTGAGATAGGTACGGGGATGTCCGCGATCTCTGCAAGAAGATCGTTGAGTTCATCGTGAATCTGTAAGGTATGATTGTTTGATGGAACAAGAAGAAGTGGGTTGGTTCCTGGTTGGGTGACTCCTGGACAGGTTGTCCCATTGAAGATAACGGAATCATCCGCGGCAAAGGCAAAATCAGGGTCTGCAAATACGATTCCTTTGTGGTATGCGGTGAGATATGGGGCAAGAGACGATAGGTTTTTCATCAAGGGAACAACAGGGGTTGAAAGGTTATCTAAAGTGACTGTGAGATCATATTTTCCTTCACTGGATCCAAAAAAGTGACCGATAACCATGAACTCATAAACACCAGGTTTATTGTAGATAGTGAACTCAAAATGGAGTTTATCTCTGATAATAGTTCCATTTGAATCACGATCCGGGATGCCTCCGGCAGTGGAGGCATACACATATCGATATCCCTCTGGACTGAGTAGCATAAGATAGAGACGATCTCCAAGACTACCAATATCAGCGATATTGAGGTTTTCCAGATCAAATTTCAGTTGTGTGAATTTGTATGATGCAGGGATTGTAACGTTATGAATTACCATCGTATTTTTATTAATTAATGATCGGAGTGACTGAGTAGGGAGTGCTACACTTGAGCTGACAGTTCCATTAAAATGAACGGTCGTGGTATCAAGGATCTGAGGTTGTACGATATCCAAGGGATTTGCCATGGTAATATAGGAAACGTTTTCATGAAATGTATTTCCAAGAACAGAAAGACATTCAGTGATGATTTCTTCTTTTGTCTCGAAAAAGGTCACATCAAACAATGCATGAGAGACAGGGATATGGCCACAGACATATAAGTTATGTACACCGAGGTTTGTTAATACGGTGAGAACCGGTTCATCGATGATGTCTGTGACGATGACTGGGATATTAAGATAAGATGCTAATGGTGTTGCGATAACACCGAGATTATATCCTTCTGAATCAGGAGTGAGAATCAAAGCAGAATCACTGTTTTCCCAGTATGTTTGTGCAACATTTAGTGATACTTGTTTAGCAGATATTGAACCATCAATGAGATACTCAATAACAATCATATCTCCTTCATTGTAACCCATTTCCATTAAACGGGTGATTGCAGACGAAGGATTTCCAAAATTTATTACATAAAGTGGTATGACTTCTTGATTTCCTTCAGCATCATAATGAAGTGCAACTGGGGTTGCGATCAGTGCATAGAATGGATCGGAGTCAGATACGAGAATTGGGTGGGGAAGTACTGATGTAAGTGTTTCTGATTGATCAGATGGCTTCCCTGCAAGAGCAGCAACGTTTGTTTGTTTACTCTGAACAGTTGTGGATGTGTATTGCGTACTGACAGTACTGAGTGATGATAGAAGAAGTATCAATACTGCTATTATGGAGAGTAGAATGTTCCCCCGATTCATTTAAATCACATATAAATATTAATCAAATGATATTTAAACATTGTCATTGTGATTTGTTTACACGCAGTATCAGCACAATGTTAAAGGGTAAGTGCGTAAAGAACACCTTTTACGCCGATATACACTGTATTTTCATCGGTTACTGGACTTGATATAATTGGTGTGGTGATGTAATTTTTTGGGTTGTCATCAATCGTGAAGCCTGGAGCGAAACACCATTTGTTTTCTCCTGTTGAAGAATTTGCAAGATACAATCGACCATCATCGGAACCAAAGACGATAACATTTCCTGAGATAATAGGGGATGAATGAATCGCTGCTTTGGTTGTATAAATCCATTGAAGACTCCCGTTTTCGCGGTTCAAAGCATACATGTTTTGATCTGTTGATCCAACAAACACAGTAGTATCGGTTATTACTGGGATAGTATCGATACCCCATCCGGTCTCATATTTCCAAATTAAATCACCTGTTGATGCATTCACTGCATAGACAAAGGTGTCCCAGGAACCAAAATAGACGACGCCATTATTGATATATGATCGTGCGGTGATCATCTCGTCTGTTGGAAACATCCAGTGCAGGCCACCGGTTTCACAGTCGATAGCGGAACAGTTTTTTCCTGATGTAACAATCACGGTTCCATTCCATGGTTCAGAAAGATAAATTTCATTCGGTAATCCAATATGCCATTGTTCAGCACCAGATTCTTTTTCTAACGCATAGAGATGTCCTTCGTCATCACCAATGAAAACAGTATTATTCCAGATAACAGGACGAGATACGATTTTTCCTAACGATTTCTTCCAGAGAATTTCACCAGTGGTATTCACGACGGTTATTCCCTCCATTGTTCCGATGTAGAGGTGTTGTCCATCAAGCGTGGGCGCTGTTGGATATTCTCCAATGGTTCTATTCCAGAGGAATGAACCGTTCTGTGCGGACAACGCCAGGAGTTCCCCGGTAGACGTTGCCATAAAGAGAACATCGTCTTTAAGAACCCCTGCGGAAGAAAAATCATTCGTATTATTTGTGGTATTGTACATCCAAAGAACAGACGGCTGCGTGGTGATGTTTTGTTTCTGTTGAACAAGCGTATAATTTTCTTTCTTTGGGAGACCGTAGAGTTTCACCCAGCCGAGCGGCGGTATCTTCTCAGTGTTCACCGAGGGATGATCAAGGTTTTGAAGATCCAGTATACTGTCATTGGGGTTTCCTAAAAACACCCAAAGCCCATTGTGCGCAACAAGATCAGAATCAGTAAGTTTGCAATCCGGGGAATGACGGACAATCGGTTGTGTCGACATGATTTCTTTGACGACATCGACATCGATGTTGCCGTAGTATTTTTTCCCTAATTCATCGAATTTCAAGTCCCGGTCAGAGGGATGATACCGTGGCGTGAAATACTCATATCCACCACTTTTAGATAACACGTAGGCGAGCACGCGTTTGATCATCATTCTTAAATTAAGATTGTCGAGTCTCACTCCAAGGTCCATCGGGTTGTTACAGGACCAGTAGAACCCATTGAATGTTCGGTACAGTGCAGAATGGCGAAGACTAAGTTCGAACCGTGCGATTTCCCCTGTTTTTGTGTCTCCGATCAGCCATACTGCATCCATACCGCCGTCATTCTTATCACTGAGGTAGTGGGTGACGTCGTCAATGCTTTTTCCGTATTGCATTGCGGTACGTACCCTCACTGCAAGGGGAAGACCGCGGAGGTCCCATGGCCCCTGAGGTAATGTTGTTTCCAGGAGGACGATGCCTGCATCGTTTTGGTAAAAATCATGGTCACTCCAGATGTATCCTGGTGCAGATGCGAGGATGATTCGGTTTCCCTGCGTTGGTTGGATATCAAGAATGATATTCCAGCGGAAGGTAATGTAGTAGGACCACCACCAGAGACCTGATCCGGTGCTGCTGCTCCACATCGAGTTTGAGATTACGATTTGTCCATGCGTGGTTGCGTTTCCGGTGGCGATAAATCCATCGCAATGGTGTGGGGCTTCAGGAAGAGTTGCAAATGCATCAAGGAATTGATCGGTGGATAGCGTTGAGAGTTCTGGTGTATCATGTCGTATACTGTCGAAGAATGTTTTTAGGGGGTGTATGCCTCGTTGGGTGAGGGTGATTTTTGAGAGGTACTCATACATTTCATTTGATGTTAAGATATCGTCAACAGTCAGGTTTCTGCCAAAGATTTTTCCACCGGCATGGTTTACACCATCTGCGATTCCTTGTATTTCCTGTCGGTATTCCTCAGGGTATTTATCTCCATAGAATTGTACACATTGTTTGACGCAGAAATCCCACCAGCGGTTTGAAAAATGTTCATAACGGTCTTGGGAAAAATGGCTGGTAATTGGTTTTATTTGAGGCTGGTTATGGATCATGTTGCTCCAGCGTGTAATCAAGTCAACGATTTCATCGGAGAGGAGATATCCATGTTGAAACCCGCGTTCATATGGGTCTCCTTCGATGTGAACATAGATCCATCCTTGGATGTTGTAGCGGTATCCTTTTCCATATTGACCTGGGGTCATAAATGAAGATAAAGACGCCCCTTGCCCGAGAGTTCCCATAGAAGGATAAAATAATGAGAGGAATAAGAAAATAAGTATGAATAGTGAACAGAGTATTTTTTTCATAGGGAATTCCCAGATATATAGTTGTATTGTCATTGTTATTATATAAGATTTGTTATAAACATATCTACGGTGTTTCTAAACTATAAAAACCAATTTTATAAAAAAGCTATTTCTTTAGATGAAAAACATATCGTGTTGGGATGCGTTTTTTCTTTCCCGTCCAATATCTACAACTCGGACAAGAAAATTCAATGGTGACTTCTCCGCCCCAGATGGTAAGGTTTTTTACTCTTTTTAATGCGTCCCCGCATACCGGGCATTTCGTCAAAGCCTTATGTGGATCACCCTCTCGTGTATGAATTTCTAGGTCCACAAGTCCGCTTTGAAGCGCAAGAAATCGTAAACGATGTCCACTTACCCCATACTCTTGTTTTGTTGTTTTCAGCTCATTTTTCACAAGCTCTTGAAGTTTATTCTGGGTAGATATTGTTCGATAATCAGTCAGCACCTTCTTCAACGCTTCTGTGATGTGTTCATCAGAAGGAATATGGTACGACATAGCAAGGTATAGAAATAAGATATGCCCTTAAAAAACCTTGGTCTCGTCCGTGAAATCATCTACAGAGTAACTGTTTTCAACAAATCATTTCTACTGATGTTACCACGTTTTTTTCCATCAGATCAAGCATATGTTGCAGATTATCGTCTTTATCAACCATGACAACATTTTTTGTCATGATCGCTTCAACGATCATTCTCAATCTCATCTTTCTAATTTATGAGTTTTCTTCAAATTTTAATGCTTCGATGCATTCTTCGCAGAGTAATCGGTCATCTACGGTTTTTAGACTTGGTGAGAGTTCACCGCAATCTTCGCATTTCCCGGAGAACACCTGGGTTTTCAAGTATGATTCATCTCGAACGGATATCTCACGCCATTCCTTTGAGATCTCACCTAAAACCGGGGATATCCGCAGGATATCTCGTTGGGTGATGACGCCGACGAGTTCGTTGTTTTCCATGACCGGTAATCGTCTGATGTTGCATTTTCCCATGGTTTTCATTGCTTCTTCTAAGGAAACATAAGGGTCGATGATAATGATAGGGGTGCTCATCACGTCGTCAACAAGGATATCCCGGGGGTTTTTTCCTTCGGCAACCACTTTTTTTAAGATATCGCTTTCGGTGAGAATACCGACCGGATGTTTGTTTTCTCCGACGAGTACGTTTCCTATTTTATGTTTTTTCATAGTTTGTGCTGCTTCAAATACGGTGATCATTGGGTTTACCATGATCGGGTTGTATTTCATTGCTTCTTTAACAAGTATCTCTGTTTTCATTTGTATCGCATCCATTGTTTTATGTTGTGATCCTATTTTCTCCCAAACATTAAAAACCTTATGTGGTATTTTATTCTTTGCCTATGAGCAGCCAATACGAACGTGAATTGAAAAACATACTAGAGGCAAATCCTGCGACTCTTGTTAAGGTTACAAAAACATGTTCTTTTGAAGAAAAAGAAAAATATATGAGTATCAGTAAAAAACCTTTCATTGTAGTTCGTGCTGCTGGTTCACTAGGTGTTGATCTCGTCGCTTTACGAGGTGATATCGCATTTCTCATCGAGGTTAAGGCAAGCATCGAAAATACCTTGCATTTTAGTAGTGTGAGCGGAAAATTACAGCTGCAGGCAATGAAGATGCATGATGAGTGTACAAAAACAAAAACCCTTCCGATTTATGCGTTTCGATTGAAAGGGTTTCACGGGGATTCGTGGCGGTTGTTCAGTCTTGATGTTCAAGGATTAGAAGGGCGAGCAGGCGTTGTGCAGAAGCGACTGCCGAAGCTTGACTCAAGCAAAAAAGGCAGTTTCATCATGCGATGGAGTGAGGGGTTCTCGTTGTCTGAGTTCATCGCGTATTTGTGTCGTTGACGGAAATGTATTTTAGAGCCCTCGGTATTTACCTATGTTATTGATGTGTATGAAAAAGATACTTATTGCCTACGATGGATCTGACGCATCGAAAAAAGCGATTGGTTTAACCTTGCAATGTGTAAATAAAGACGACGAAATTTATCTGTTGACGATTATTCCTGCAGAGTTGATTGAATCATCGTTTACGAAGATGCTGTTGCCTACTCTCGATCTTGGAGATTTAGTTCGATCAGGTTCTTTTAAGGAACGGGCAATGGAAACGATTTCAAAGGCAGCAATAGTACTTGAATCGCAAGTAAAAAAGGTAACCCCTCTTGTTGAAGCAGGGGATCCTGCTGATGAAATTTTAATGGTTGCAAAGAAATTTGATGTTGACATTATTGTGCTTGGGTACAAGGGGTACGGAAAAGAAGGACGGTTTTTGCTTGGTAGTGTCACTGATAAAGTCGTTCGTCATGCGAGTAAATCTGTTCTTGTGGCACGGTAAATAAAAGAGTATTTTTTGTGGTGACATGCATCCTGCAGATGATATCCGGGGGAGTAAAAGTAGGAAACTCTCTGGGAAAAAGATTGTATTGTGCGTAACGGGTAGCATCGCTGCGGTTGAGTCAGTGCGTCTTGCACGGGAACTTTTGCGTCATGATGCTGAGGTGATCCCGGTGATGACTGTAGCTGCGACTCGTATTTTGCATCCTGATGCGTTGTGGTTTGCCACAGGTAAAAAACCAATTGTTGAGCTTTCCGGTGATACAGAACATGTGAAGTATTGCGGGGTTACAAAAAAATCAGTAGATCTTGTGCTTGTGTGTCCGTGTACTGCGAATACGATTTCTAAGATTGCTTTGGGTATTGATGATACTGCGGTTACGACGTTTGTGACGACTGCGATTGGATCAAAGATTCCGATTGTTTTGGTTCCTGCGATGCATGGTTCGATGTATAATCATGGGGTTGTTCAGAAAAACATTGAGCGATGTAAGAAGGAGGGAATCTGTTTTATTGATCCGTTTCTGAGTGAAGGCAAAGCTAAGAGTGCTTCTGTTGAGGAGATCGTGGAAACGGTGATTCGATGTGCTGGGAAACGCGATCTTGTGAAAAATAAGATTCTTGTTGTTGGTGGTGCGACTGCGCAGCCAGTTGATGATATGCGGATTTTGACGAATCGTAGTTCTGGGAAGACTGCAGTAGCTCTTGCGAAATGCGCGTTTGAGCGTGGTGCTGT
>CAIYYQ010000224.1 GCA_903930505.1 Methanobacteriota archaeon | reverse complement strand
TCGAAGTGCTATCCGATGGTTCGTCTGTTCGGCAACCAGTCGATACTCACATAGAACCCAAACTGAAACCAGGTGCAGGGATCTTTATTTAGAGATCCTTCTCCCTTCTCTTTTTTTTCTTTTTTGATATGGAAGAATACGAAAGAAATAGAGCTAATATCACTATGGAACCAGATGCCTATTATCTCGTTATCCTCTATTGTTTTTATGGATAATCTCCTTTTACTTTTCATCTATAGAAGATATGTCTTCTTTTCATAACTAGTGGATCCTGATGGATTTTTGTCACTTTATTTACATTTCAAATACCGCCAGATTATCGTTGTAAAAAACATGAAAAAGTATATAAATATATTAAACAAATATTATATTATCAAACATCAGTTCAACATTTGAAGTAGGGTAGAACATACAATGCCACACGATATACGAAAAAAAATATTCATAATCGCTATTCTGTTGCTTTTTGTGGGAACTACTGTTCCGTACAGTACATTCGGTGCATCTCCAGGTGACCCCCAAGAGGATTCCCCCAATGTTGCGATCACCATCAACAATATTGAACATGGAACGAGAGTAGAATATCATATCCATGAGTTTAGCATGGAAAATATTATCATTGAGGGCGAAGAGTATTCACATATTATCCTCGATGGAGGATCAAATACGTTAGTGAAAGACATGCCAGACCTTCCAAGCATCTGTCGGAGTATCATTGTTCCAGAAAATGTGAAAATGAATGTCAAAATAGTACGTGCTCAGTATATACAATACGACGAAATAGCGATCGTGCCCTCAAAGGGCAACTTGCTCCGTGCGATAGACCCCAAGGATGTCCCCTATGAATTTGGCGATATATATACCGATAACACGTGGTATCCTCAGGACATAGCAGAGTTAGGTGAACCCTATATCCTCCGTGATTTCTGCGGTCAGGTTGTAAAAATTACCCCATTTCAATACAACCCAGTACAGAAACAACTGCGATTTTATACAGATATTCTCATTGAGATATACCCTGTCGAACCTGATACAATGAATGAATATATTCAATATGATACGCATCAGTTGAAAATAGACGCAGATTTAACAGATATTTATGAAAATCAGTTTATAAATTTCAATACACTGTACGCCCCTCTTGAAGAACACGGACATATGCTCATTATTACATACGATTCTTTTTGGTCGGCGATGGTACCCTTTATGCAATGGAAAAACATGAAAGGAATCCAAACCGAGATGGTGAAGGTTTCTGAGATCGGGAACGCTACTGCGATAAAGAATTACATTGCTCAGTATTACCATACCCATGGTCTCACGTATGTGCTTCTTGTCGGCGATGCCGCGCAAGTACCAACAATCATGGTAAGTAGCTACACTTCTGATCCCAGTTACTCGTATATCGTCGGAGATGATCATTATCCTGACGTGTTTGTCGGACGGTTTTCTGCAGAAACCATCGGTGATGTTGAAACACAGGTTACACGAACCATTAACTACGAGAAATACCCGCAACTTCAGGCAGAGTGGTATCATAACGGAACCGGTATTGCATCAAACCAAGGCACAGGCGATGATAATGAATATGATTGGCAGCATATGCGCAATATCCGAACTGATCTCATGGGGTATCACTATACCAAAATCGACGAGTTCTATGATGGGACACATAACGGTGAAGACACCTCCGGCAACCCAACTCCAAGTATGATTTCCGCTGCGGTGAACAACGGTCGCGGTATCATCAATTACTGTGGTCATGGCAGTGCAACAGCCTGGGGCACGAGTGCGTTTAGTACTACTGATATCGCTGCGCTCACAAATGACAATATGCTTCCGTTTATCTTTTCTGTTGCGTGTCTGAATGGACAGTTTGAATCATCCACCTGTTTTGCAGAGGCATGGATGCGAGCAACGCACAACAATGAACCCACTGGCGCGATCGCTGCGTTCATGTCCTCAAAAATCCAGGCTTGGAACCCACCGATGGATGCACAAGATGAGATTATCGACCTTCTCATTGAATCATATGCAGAAAACAAGAAGAACACGTTTGGTGGTCTCGCGTTTACGGGTTGTATGCGTATGAACGATGATTATGGATCCTCAGGATATGCGGAAACCGATGCCTGGCATGTATTCGGTGACCCTTCCCTTCAAGTCCGAACCGATACCCCGGAGGCGATGACGGTTGAGCATAACCCCGGTATCCCTGAGGGATCATCCACCTTTGAGGTGAATGTCCCCGGAGTCGAAGATGCGCTCTGCGCCCTCTCCCGTGATTTCATATTACTGGGCACAGGATACACGAATGCCACGGGTCATGCTGTCATTCACCTGGATAATCCACTAAGCGGCATTGAAGATGTTGACCTCGTGGTCACCGCGTATAATAAAATTCCGTATACTGCTTCGATAATAGTGACCGATAGTAATCCGCCAGCGACACCGAGTCAACCGGAAGGACCACAAGAAGGAGATATCAACGAGGCCTATATCTTCAGCGTTGAAGGAGTGATGGAACCGGAGCATCAGGATGTTTTCTATTTGTTTGACTGGGGCGATGGCCTCAACACGGGTTGGCTAGGTCCGTTCCCATCTGGAGAAGGCCCGGTTGAAGCAATCCACAAGTGGAAGGAACGCGGGTATTACCAGGTTACTGTCAAAGCAAAGGATCCCTATGACAAAGAAAGCGGTTTCTCAGAGCCGTTGGTCATGAATATTGGTCAACGATTGGAGATAGGTGCTATCACAGGTGGATTTGGAATAAAAGTACCCGTTAAAAGCACGTTACCGTTGTCGAAGTACGTTGATTATACAATTGAGATTGCTGGCGGCTCGTTTTCAGGTTTGCATGTCAATAAATATTTTAATGACACGATATATGTTCAATCAGGAACAACAGAGACAGTAAAAACACCACCGTTCTTCGCATTTGGGAAAGTGAAGATAACGGTGACGGCACGATGCAGTGGTGAACCGGTTGTGACCGCAACCAATGAAGCAATAGTCTGGTTCTTCTATGTTACGAATATACAAAAGGTATAATATGAAAGGTGAAATCATCAGCGTATCTGGTGATAGGATACTGATGAAGGAACGTTCGAATTCGTAATTAAAGATATAATCTTTTTTACCGATTTCTTTGGTAGAACCTCTTTTTTAGTATAATATTAGATATATGTTATAGCGAAAGAACCTGCTGAGGGGAATGAGAATCATAGATTTGGGTCATTGTGTCATCTGTTGAAGAAAAAGGATTAGGAGACGAACCCCATTCGGTCACAAAAAACTGGCATGCCATCTCTTGTATTGTCGCTCTATACCGTATTGTGAAATTTGCTCGATACCATGAAATTCACTGTGAATTATTTGCTATGAAAAATATTTTTCGGTATGACATAATATTTTCTGAATTTTGTTGATACTTATGTAGTCGTTCTTTTACCAAAATTTCAATCGTAGATTCGGTGACTTTTTCAAGTGTTTTCCACTCCTTGATATTCACCACATAATTATTAAACAAAACATTTAAATATTAGCACGTATATAGTATATGCGTGCATATTAATTGAGATATGCATAATATAAAACGGGAAGAAGACGTTGCGTAAGTACAAACAGAAAACAGCGAATGCAACGTAAGTATTAAATATAAAAACCATATATAAAATCTGGATCGTATAAAAATAGGGAGGAAAACCAAAATGAAAGATAAGATAGGTCATATTTTGAAGGCAGATATTACTGTGAAGAGTCTATCAATCCTTGTGACAGCATTTATGCTTTTAACTGCTGTCCCCGGATTGGTAAACGCTGTTAAAGCAACAGACGATGGAAATAGAATAACGATTGAGAAACAGTTTAGTTTCTCTGCGCCAACTATCGAACCTGATGGTGAATTTGTAAAAATACAAATGAAAGGAGCAGAGTCAACTACCAATGACGAAGGGGCGCCGCAGTTACCTGCTCTGTATTATCGTGCGGAGATCCCGTTTGGATCCACTGATGTGGCAGTCACGTTTTCTCATTCTTCTGATCAGTCGACGGTTGTTGACGGGAAGATCACACCATATCCGATCCCGAAGCCGTTAATGCCTGATAGAAATTATCCGCTGGCGAAAATACTGCTTCGTTTGTATTCGAAGCTTGCACCAAATGCAGGTTTGCAAACGCCAGAGACCATTTTTGATGACATAGCAAGAGTCAATGAAAAAATCTACGGACAACATATTTCATACGGAGCGCCATTTTCCTCTTCTATCGCAGTAGGACGTAATGATAACAACGAACTTGCAACATTTGTTGTTCTCAGCATTTCCCCATTCACTTTGACAGATGTCGCTGATGGCGAAGGAAGCTATTTCACTGATGCAACCGTACAAATAACGTATACAAAACCGGTTTCCTCCACCGGAGCGTTACCTGAGGTTGAACAGTATGATCTATTGATTCTTGCACCAAGTTTGTATATCAAACCACTGCAACCTCTTGTTGCCCATAAAGAAAACAAAGATCTCGCAAACCTAAAAGTAAAACTGGTTAATTTAGATGAGATCTATTCAGAAACATATTTCCCATCATCGGAAAAATACTCGCGGGATAACCAAGAGAAAATAAAATACTTCATCTACAACGCAGTCTTAGAATGGGGAGTCACCAGTGTCATGGCTGTAGGAAGCTGGAGAACATTCCTCGGGTTAAATCTCCATGCAATGACATTCCCAATTCGATCCAGCCACAATAACGATGGAGGAGACCCCTATTATACAACAGATCAGTACTTCTCAAGCTTCTTGAAATATGATCCGGTCGCAGGATATGTGTTTGACGACTGGGATTCCAACGGAAACAACCGGTTTGGTGAATGGGACACCGTAGGGTATGACACCTATGAGCCATATCCTGATGTCACTTTCGGTCGGCTTGCCTGCACAAACACCATAGAAGTCAAAAACGTAGTTGACAAAATCATCTTTTATGAAACCCATTACTCACTGAACGAACCATGGTTTAACCGAATTCTAACAGTAACCGGAGACGGATTCACTGATAGAAATGATCTACCTGTCGCATGGGATACGAACGTGAATACTCCTGATGGAGAATACACAATCTATGCGATTAGTAGTGTTGGTGCGTTGTTTGGTCCGCAGGATCAAATCCATGTCACTGTGGATCATTCCGCTAAATCAAAGGTTGAGTTCCTTGAAGATGATCATCTGAAAATCGAACCATTAGACCCTGAACAACCTGAAATCTACCCAGGAAAACCTGTCGCTGAAATAATCGTCCCTGGAATAGATGGATGCGTCCTTGGTAACACCGATGTTGGTCCTTATGTTCCTACAAATGCTTACGACGGCGCAAATTTTGCTACAGTGAGCTACGTTGCTGGTGTATTGCAGATTCGATCGAAATCCTATGATCCTCGAGAAATGGGGATGAACCCATCGATGACAAAACTAAAAGTCTGGGTGAACAACAGCGACGGAGTAACAAAACTCGGACCAGTAACCCTTGATTCTACAGAGTACTATGATGGAGAGGTTGAGGTCGCTCATGCTTTAGCAGGTATCCCAAGCACATTTGAGAAACTCAAAGATTGGACGTCCAATGGGAATTTCATACGGATGAGTGACGTTCTTACAGATTTCAGCAACGGGTCTGGCTTTGTGTATTACTCTGGCCATAGCAGTTGTATGGCCTGGGGAGATCATTTCCCAGGTATCCCTGGTGGCCGAGCGAATGCCATGGTGAACGGTTTCGCCACAATCAATATGCATTATGGATTAGAACGATACCAGGCGAAGCAAGGGGATCCATTGTTCCCGATTGATCAGTTGACGAACGGGTATAAACTGCCGGTGTTGTTCCTCAGCGGATGTCATAGCGGTCAGTTTGATACCAGTCTAGCAAGTATGCTTTCCGATCCCAATAACGTACTCAGTGGCTATGGATACCGATATGGAACATGGTGTCCAGAGGGTATGGCATGGTGGGCTGTTCGTGTACCTCAAGGTGGATCAATTGCCACATTTGGAAACACCGCACTAGGGTATGGTGTACCAGGGGCAGGCGCTCCTAATGGTGTGACCGGGTTTATGTTCGGCCATGCGATTGAAAAGTATTTCGCCGAACATATTGATACACTTGGTGAAATACATCTACAAGCTCTCAACGACTATGCTGATGCGTTCCATTTCAATACCGATGCGCCTGATAAGGTTGATCGGAAGACATGGGAAGAGTTTGATCTTCTTGGTGATCCCACCCTTAAGATTGGTGGATACCCACCGAAGACTGGTAGTCTTAGTAGCGGATCAGATGATGGGCAACTCGTTACCATCGATACTGCTACGAAGCAATCCTCTGCAGAAATGAAATCATCAGGGAATCCAGTTGCCGTAGCTCCATTGACTTCTGATATCTTTAAAGTTACCTCAAACCCAAAGAATGACACCAACCCAATGGGTATCGCCTCTACTCCAGACGGAAAATTTGTCGTGAGTTACACAGCTGAAGAACTTACGAGCAGTAAGACCAATCCTGGCTTCTCCTATGGCGGGGGTAGCTACTGGGGCAATGCAACCTTCGGCGGCCCTCTTTCAGCCGGACCCACCAATATCTTTAACTGGTGGACATGGGATGATGTCAATGAAAAATGGGTGCAGAATTTTATCAGTGGTATGTATGATACTACCTTCCATCCATGGCTTCTTATGCCCGATATCATGGATCCTTCCACATGGGCCCTCGCTCAGTATTGGGGCTATGGTAATCATCCTGGTCGATGGGGAAGCGCTGTGACCGCATATACAGATAATTCAACAAATCCACCCACAACCACCTATGGTGGTGTCTGGTCATGTACCAATGGGGTACTTGCCGCTTGGTATCATGATAATAATGACGATTTTGTTGCTTCTGGTGCGGGAACAGATTACTCTCATTTCAACAGTGGTTGTGATCAAGGTACCAACTGGCATTACTATGTCTTTGAAAAATTATCAACGGGTACAGTATACCTTGTCCGAGCGCAATCTTCAGGTGCTTTCCAGACGACAACATTCTCCGGAAGACAACCTGATGTTGCAGTTGCCAACGATTGGTCGTATATTGTAAGTGAAAATGGAGCATCTATTCAATGCAGACGATCAAATGATAATGGAGCCACATGGACTCCGGTGACTGTGACCGCTACCGGGTCTGACCCTGAGCTTGTCATCGCTGCAAACGGAAACGTAGAATGCTACTTTATCCAGAGCGGTAAAATCTACAAATCAGTGAGCGCCGACCATGGTACCACCTGGGGTGCAGCAACACTAATATTAGATCAACCAGTTGATACGACTCAGGAGAGCCCATATCAGGTTACCAGCGAAGGTCTTGTCTTTGCGAAGAACGACGGTGACCTGTATATGACATATTTCATCCCAACAAAGATTGTCCTTATCGGCGCTATCGAACTTGCGAACAACGGGAAAACCGTGAAAACCACGGTTTACCATGCAGGAAGCGTCTACGCTGAGAAAATGGATTGGACGATCGCAATAGAAGGAGATAGTCCTCTTGGACGGTTCCTCGGTACGCAGCCAGGACAGCCGATATATGAACTTTTAAAAGGTCGTGTCATGAGAGGCAGTGCCAGCGGTCAGATCGCGTTAAGCCCTGGTGAATCAGAAGAAATCTCTTCGAACTCTGTGTTTGGATTTGGATGGGTCCTCGTACGGGTAACAGTGACTGTTGGTGATCCAACGATTGTTGCTGAGAAAACTGAGGATGGTTTCCTCCTGGGTGGACGGCTCTTGCTCTTCTATGGGGAGGAATAAAACATGGAGGTGAAAACAATGAAGACACGCACACTTAATATTGGTATTTGTTTCATGCTGCTGACTTCAACGATACTTCTTGGACTTGTAGGAACGGTGAGCGCTACTGCCCCCGGTGTCCCGGGGAGACCAGGTGGACCATCGGAAGGTAGTCATCAT
>CAIYYQ010000223.1 GCA_903930505.1 Methanobacteriota archaeon | reverse complement strand
ATCCTATGGCTCCAAATGCTGACCATACGAGTAACAATATTGCATAGATACGTGCCCAGTTTTTTCTTTTTATGAAACCATAGGGAATTATGAAAAGAGCAGGAATGGTAAGAAAAACATCAATCCACATCACTATTGATAATGGAGAAAATGTAAGAAATTTAGTAAGATATCCTTCAACAAACATCATACAGAAAATTAGATAGAATAGGTAGATGAGATCGAGTATAACAATGAATGTAAAAAATAGTATGATTCCAAATGGAATATTTTTTACTTTATTCATTAGATATAAAATGATATGGGTTATATTTATATTTTTCCTTTATTATTAATATTACGATGACAACTTTCTCACTAAATAATTATTCCAATTTTTTTAACAGGAGAAAGAGACAACGGACCTGTGGGGATTCGAACCCCAGTATCCGGCTCCGAAGGCCGGAAGGATATCCAGGCTACCTCACAGGCCCAATATGTTAGACAAACAAGAGCATCGAACAACTCATTATAAACATTAGCTTCACCGATCGTCGGTTAATCGCCAACTCTTATTTGTTGACGTTTATTATATATCTATTTATTTTTTATCTTGAATAAAAAAAGTTATATATATTCAGCTGTTATGGTTTTTTTGATACATATGAAAATAAAACCCTGGCTGTTTACGGTCCTCTGCGCTCTTTTACTTTGTAGTACCACAACAGTTGGTGCCGTGCAACCAACTACTGTTCAAAAGATTTCTCCTACAAATGATCAGACAATATTGATTTCTACTGCAGGGCCCGTCACCCATCTCATTACCAAGATACAACTGTTAAATGGATCTTCCGATGAGATTACTCAAATCAATCGAATCATCAATAGTCGAATACTTCATCTAATGCTTCCCTTGATTATTATTCCTGTGGAACACCTTGATTTTATCATAACATACAAACTGAATGGTTTGCTTCCCAGGGGGAAGTTTTCGTATTATACCTCATTTACCAATTATATGAATGGTACGATCTTCAACAGCACCAGTCTCGTTAACAAGAAACACACGATACACGTAGAAAACTTTGGAGGAGTATTCCTTTTTACTCGTACGACGCCATTCCGACCGTTTGACCATCGTACAGCAAAGTTTCAGCTGATTGGTGCGTGCGAAAAGATTACTATTCTTTCATAAAAACCTCTTTTTGTTTTTGTATTCTGATATTTTTTCATTCTGCTATTATCACAAGAAATATTTAAATAAGATCAAACTAAAAAGTATTACATGATGAACTATGAAAAAAAACATCATTGTGGTAGATGACGACCAAGACACAAGAAAAACGCTTCAAACCTTATTTGAACACGAAGGATACACAGTTACCTGCGTTACAAACGGAATAGACTGCCTAAGCCTGCTAGAAAGAGGATTCCAAGGAATCATCCTCTTAGATATCATGATGCCAAAAATGGACGGCTGGGACACCCTTAGAGAAATCGTACGAAGAGGACTGCAACAAAACGTAAACATCTTTATTATCACCGCGATCGGAACCGTACATCATGAAAAAATACATGGACTGGAATCATACATTCGTGACTACATCCCAAAACCATTCAACCCAAAAGAACTCATCCAAAACGTCAAACAATTCGGATAACAACACATAAAAATAAAAAAAGGAGAAACGATGGTGCTACATACATAAGTAGCACCTATTGATTTTTTTTATCGGATAAAATCAAGATCAATCTTTGATTTCATCGGAGCAGCTGATTGTTGTCGCAGATCATGATGTGTAACAGAACTTTTCGGTCCGAGAATATTTGGTGATTGTACACCAGTCATGATTGCCATCACACGGCATTTCCCTTCAAATTCAGGTAATACTCGTGCACCAAGAATCACGTTTGCGTAACAATCAAGATCCTCAGTGAGTTTCTTTGCGACATCTTGAACATACCTCAGGCTCATATTTGGTCCACCTGTAATGTGAACAAGTGCACCGGTTGCTCCACGGTAATCGACGTTCAACAGCGGGTGGTTGAGTGCTTCTTT
>CAIYYQ010000222.1 GCA_903930505.1 Methanobacteriota archaeon | reverse complement strand
TATACTTGAAACTGTTTCTGGGAGACAAATCCCTAAAGAATGGTTACCGTATAACGTGAAATGTGAGGTGTGTGGTCGTCTTTCTACCACCCATCCAGGTCTTTATGAATATCCCCTGGTTGAGTACACCTGTGACTGTGGTCATAGTGGTGAATCTGACATACGGAAAGGAGGCCAAGGAAAGCTCCCCTGGCGGGTCGACTGGCCTGCACGATGGAGGATGCTTGGAGTGACCTTTGAACCCTGCGGTAAAGACCATGCAACCGTAGGTGGGACACGAGAGACAGGTGCGAAAATCTCTGAAGACGTCTACCATTACCCTCCTCCAGGGGACCTCGTCTACGAATTCATTATGTTAAAAGGACAAGGAGCGATGCACAGCTCTAAGGGTACTGCGGTGAGTGGTGAGGAAATGCTGCAGATGACGCCTCCTGAGGTACTTCGGTTCTTGATCATGCGGAATCAGCCAAATAGACACATTGTGTTTGACTCTGGTCTTGGATTGCTTACCTTGGTTGATGAATACGACAAAGAAGAAGGAGTATATTTCGGCAAAGAAGAAGAAATCAAAGGAATGAAGGAATTCAAAAAAACCTATGAGCTGTCACAACCGTATCACCTCCCAAAAACCATGCCCCTGCATCTCCCCTATCGACATCTTGTCACCTTAATTCAGATAGCAAACACCTGGGGTGGTGTCAAAGAAATCCTCCTGCGAACAGGGCAAATCCCCAAGAAAGTAAAAAAAGATGATGAAGAACACCTCCGGCAGCGAACAGAACATGTCAGATACTGGTTAGATAAGTTTGCGCCTGATGACGTCAAGTTTGAAGTCAAAACAAAACTCCCGAAGATCACATTGACTACCGAACAACACAGTGTTCTTTCTTTGTTTAAAGAAAAAATCCCAAGTCTTCCCTGGGAACCTGAAGCAATCCATAATTCTATCTATGAGATATCAGAAGGAACAAAAATACCTATTAAAACCGCGTTTCAGGCAATCTACCAGATTCTTCTCGGACAGGAAAAAGGGCCCCGAGCAGGATTCTTTTTATCTACCCTGGAAAAACAATTCGTCCTTGACCGGGTGACAGAAGCAGTTAAATAATGCTGCGTCTCTTCGCGGCTTGAGCATGAACATCTACGTCGAAACCTATGGATGTACCGCAAATAAAGCAGATGAGGCGTTGCTTCTTGGTCTCTTGAAACATGATGGTCACTGTATCGTAGACAACCTAAAAGACGCAGATATTCTCGTGATTCTCACTTGTACAGTCATTAGTACGACAGAGCAGCGGATGCTCTCACGATTAAAGGTGTTTCAAAACACCAAAAAAAAGATAATCATAACCGGCTGCATGCCAGCCGTACAATCGGATCTTCTTACTACCCAAGCCCCGGACGCAGTCTTACTTCCTCCGCAATATATACAGTACATTAATGATATAATAAAAGGACACAAACCAGCATTTGTAGAAACGAAAAATGGAAAACTTCCAAAATATTTTAACACGGTTTGTGCTCCGATTAGCATCGCAGAAGGATGTCTGCAATCCTGCTCATATTGCATCACGCATTTCGCACGAGGAAAACTACGAAGCTTCCCGATACAAGAGATAGCAGCTGATGTC
>CAIYYQ010000221.1 GCA_903930505.1 Methanobacteriota archaeon | reverse complement strand
TGTGGGTGACTAGTGGTGGGCATGAAATCATTCCTGCAGAAAATGCGACGATTTCGACAACGTATCCTATTGGTTCTGTTCCGGCGACAAGGGTTCATGTCCGGCGGATAATGAGTATTTTAAGTAGCGAAAACTGCACAACGCTTGTGACTTCTGAAATACCGGAAGGCGAACGGTGTCTTTCTCGTGATTCAATTTCTGAGTTCTTAGTCGATGGAATCATCCTTATGGATGTTGACCCAACAATGGATAGAAGGAAACTCTCGGTTCGGAAAATGAGAGGAACAAAACATACGTTGAAACCGCAAAACATTGAGATAAACGAAACCGGGATTAAGTTCGTATAAAAAAGCGAAGAAATCGTGTTTTCTTTTTTTCTATAGGGTATCCAAAAGATAAAAAAGCAGGATTTTATTTGAGTTCTGTTCTTATGATAGAGAGACATCAGACCATTGGTTCATTTCAAACGTTTTTTTCTGCAGGGGAAACCAGTAGTTATCCTCAACTGGTAGAGATTAACGCTATCTGTCGCACCTTGGAAAAAAACCATCTTACGGAACAGGGAAAAGGAAGCATCAGTGTCGCCTACGGAAATCGTATCCTCATCAATGGTAAAGATATACGTCTGAGTACCATTGGTCAAGATGACCTTGTGGAAATCATTGATTATGACCCCATAAAAAATACTGTTCTTGCGATCGGGAAAAAAAATCCTCATGAAGAGACGCCGGTGCATTGGCTTGTGCAGCGAGCACGACACGATATCCATGCGGTTGTCCTTCTATCGAACCAAACACTCGCTGAATCGTTGTCAGGAACATTGCCATTAACAGAAAAAGAAACGCCGTCTGGGACTCTTGATCAAGCAAAAGAAATATTGAAAACGTTGCGGAAAGGAAAAATTATCGTAATCCGAAATCAGGGTGTTTTTTTTGCAGGGTTTAATCTGAAAGAAATCGAAGAATCTATTGGAAAAATAAAACGAGAGGGATGAACAGTGTATATCGACGGAAAAGAGTATCGGGCACTCTGGCTTGAAAACAATATCGTAAAATGTATTGATCAGCGGAAACTCCCGTATACATTTGAGATTTTTACTGCAAAAACCATAAATGATGTCGCGTTTGTGATAAAGAATATGGTGGTTCGTGGTGCACCTGCGATTGGAGCAGTAGCGGTCTACGGCATGGCATTGGGAAGAAAAAATGTAGATAATGCGGCGGAGATGTTGCAGGCGACACGGCCAACCGCCTATGATTTGTTTTATGCGGTTCAATACATGAAAAAAGAAATCAATAAGGGATCAGATGCATTTGATGCTGCAGCACAGTACGTTGACGATATCGTCGATCGTTGTAAACGAATCGGTGAACATGGAAATCAACTGATTAAAGATGGGATGCGGGTTCTTACACATTGTAACGCTGGTGCTCTTGCAACTGTTGATTATGGAACTGCTCTTGCGCCGTTACGAATAGCTCATCGAAACAAAAAAAAATTGTTTGTATATGCTGATGAAACACGTCCTCGTCTGCAAGGTTTACTGACTGCATGGGAGCTTAAACAGGAAGGTATAGCCCATGCAGTGATTGCTGATAACGCTGCAGGGTATTTCATGAAAAACGGTGACATCGATTTTGTAATTGTTGGCGCTGATCGTATCGCAAAAAATGGGGATACTGCAAACAAAATTGGCACTTATGAAAAAGCAGTGCTTGCAAAAGAAAATAATATCCCGTTTTATGTTGCTGCACCAAAGAGTACGTTTGATCATAGTATCAAAGATGGGAGTAAAATCATTATTGAGGAACGTGGTCGAGAAGAACTCTCTGAAATCAACGGGAAAATAGTTATGCCTGCGTGGACTCAGGTGAAGAACCCTGCGTTTGATGTGACTCCTGCAAAATATATCACAGGGTATATTACGGAAAACGGTGTGATCAAGAAACCTTCTCAATTGTAAAAGGAAAAAAGAAAATAGTGTGGGATTAGCCCGTAGAATTATTTATCCATTGTTTTTTGGTTGATAGGGATTAAATGCAGGATCTCCGTAGATGACGAACTCGTGCAACGCCACGTATTTTTTATCAAGGGTGCGGGTTCGTTCGTTTCCATTGCTTTGTTGCTGCAGCGACGATAGAACTTCGTTATCAAATGCGCTGTTTCCTGAGGAAAATGTTAAAGGTGGTGACCACAGAAACGTCGAGTTTGCATCCTTTAGGAGGAGCACATTTTTTGCGTTTCTCAGCGCAAGCCCTGTGGTCTGATTTGCATTCAGGTTATTAATAAATTCTTCTGAGATGACTGCACCGAAATGAAGATCAGGGAATTCACCGGTGAGTTTGTAACGAAGCGTGGCATTGAGCAAACCAAGGAT
>CAIYYQ010000220.1 GCA_903930505.1 Methanobacteriota archaeon | reverse complement strand
TGGAGTTGCAATGAGATCAATTGCGATGAATCCTCTGAATGATGGCATAGTTTGGTCCTGTCTTGTTTTATGTGTGATGAAACAAAAGAAGAAACGGTATTTAAAATCCTCGGCAGCTAGTACTACTCGATGGTGATATTGTATGTTTTCTCAGGGTTCTGTACATGGATTTCATATGCTTGATCCTCAGACATCATACCAAGTGCAAGCAGGTTTTTTGTGAGACTAGGAACTGTTTTTGGTCCTAGGACTGCACCAGGTCGTCTGAGATCATCGATGTAATCGGTTTCCATAAGAAACCTGCTTCCTTTTTTTAGTGCCTCAGTGATGTTTTTTTTGCTTGCAAGAACAGACGGCATAAGCCCATAATTTTCTTCATGTGTGATGAGTGGCGGCGCAAAATGTTTCACTATTTTTTCTGAGGGTAATCCAACCTTTTTTCCTAACTCAACAAGTTCTTTGCATTGTTCTGGTGTGGTGCTTTCGGTGTGTAATACAACGGGAACACCGACGTCTTTTGCTCGTTCCATTCCATATTCAAGTATTGTATTTGAATCCTCGATGATTTGTGCATCGACTAAGAAATGCGGTCGTCCTATTTCTCCGATGGCGATGCATTGTTGTTCTTTGCAGAGTTCTGCTGCTTGATCCATTCCTTTTTTCATAAGTTGAATCGCAGCATCTCTTCCGAATTTTTCTTTAAGTTTTAGGTAATCTACTGGGTAGGGGCCTACGACGACATAGACCTGTACATCAATTGTCGACCTGATTTCTTGTGCCATTTTTAGGGTTTCTTGGTAGCATGGTTTGTAGCTTTTTTCTTGAATCACGAGTTCAGGCATTGGGTACTGAGCTAATACGAAATGGGTACCGCCCGCATGGGTGAACTCTCTGATTGCATCAAGGTATCTTCCATCGCGTCTGAGATGAAGATGATTATCTAGGATTATCATACCTGTGCCTCTTTTTTATACTATGGTTTAATTGAAAGAAAATGATCAACAGTTTTTAATCTAATCGATTGAAGCAGAATATCAAGTTATTTGTCAGTCTTCATCAGTGTTTTGTTTTTTTATAATTTAGAATATATGATGAAAAATACGATAGCAAGAGTTTGTAGTAAGAATGCGATGCAGGCAAATGTTTTTAATGATATCTTTTTTGAAGATGCCATCATTGTTACCCCTAGTTCAGTTGGCAGCGGTGAAGCGATGATGAGTCCCCCAACAATGGGAAATAAATATCGATTGCAGGAATACGACATTTTTTTATTCAATGGATAAAGAATTTTTATGAATCTGTTTTGGGTGACTTTCTTGATATCTCTAGTAATACCTTTTACCAACATTTTTATTTTAAATGTGACGTCTTCGAATAGCTGTCGTATTTCGTTGGTGAAGAAGGATCTGATGAAGAAGAAGAGAAGTACATCTCCAGTTAATGCGCCTAATCCACCGATCAGTCCAGATAGTAATACGTTGAGATCTTGAGGCAAGGACCCTAAAAGCGCTGTTGCAGGTGCCGCAGTGAATCCAAAGACGTAGAGAAAACCAGCGAAATATGTTTGAATGTATCCCATGGATGCAAAGACACTTTGAAATGAATCATAGTTGCTGTTGCAGAAGAGAAAATATGTTGATATAAAAACGATAAAAAATATTGCTAATTTCGGGTATTTGATTACGGACAATACTCTATTTATTTTTGAATGATGAACATAAACGTTTCTTTTCCCTGAACTCAATGCACAATTACAGTTTTCAGGATCAAGATGTTCAGTTTGGACGGTACGTTTTTGACATAGGGTCGATTTTGTGGTTTTATTTTTTTGCGGTGAATAAAAGACGGTGTCGGTTTTTTTTTCCCAGGTACGACCGGTTTTAGAATGTAATCTTCGTCTTCGTATTGAATATTTAAAATTCAGCGGTAAAGAGAGAATGCTTCTTCGATATTTTCTCGATAATTTCCTTGTACTGATCCGACTTATCATTATCTGATTCCTCCTACTGAGTGTTTGTGTTGAGTGATCCCAAAAATGTTAACAATTTGTGACTATAAATAACCCAGTTCGCATTTGCGTATGCAATCTATCCCGCATCTGCGTATGTAGCTGCTTACAAGCATGCGATAATGGATGTTTCGTCATTCTATTTTTTTCCACATAAGTCATAGGAAAATTTAAGCCATCTTTTATATGTCTAATGAGTCCTATGCATGAATGGGCACTTGCAGAATCAATACTTTCCGCAGCGCAGGAAACCGCAGAAAAAGAACATTTCAAAACCATCTGTGAGATAACAATACGACTTGGTGAACTGCAGCAGATCGAACACGATATCTTTGAGTTTGCATTAAAAGAACTTGCGAAAACAGAAGGTAAAAAATTAAAACATGTAAAGTTTCACATTGAACAAGAAAAAAGCATGTTGCGATGTACACGATGTGAACATACCTGGAGTTTTGATGAGATGAAAAACACACTTGGTATTGATGAGGCTGAGGCGATTCATTTTATCCCTGAAATAGCGTTTGTTCATGCGCGATGCCCCAAATGTGCAAGCCCTGATTTTGATATTGTGAAAGGACGTGGTGTCTCTATTTCATCCATTAAAGGATCATGAGTATATGGAACCAAGAAGTAGTATCATCAACAAACGTCTGCAGAATGTGAAACGCGTGATTGTTGTCGCGAGTGGAAAAGGAGGTGTTGGAAAAAGCCTTATTTCCTGTGGTCTTGCGTCGCATCTTTCAAAAAAAGGTTGTCGTGTAGGGCTTTTGGATATTGATTTTTATGGTCCATCATCCCATATTATCCTTGGTGTTCATGATGTGTTTCCTAAGGAAGATAAAGGTCTTATTCCGCCTAAGGTCTCTGGGATTTCTTTTATGTCTCTTGTTTTTTTTACGAAGGATAAGCCTGCGCCGTTTCGTGGCGGTGATATCACAAATGTTATCCTTGAACTTCTTGCGATTACCCAGTGGGGGTCGTTAGATTTTCTCATTATTGATATGCCTCCAGGTATCGGGGATGAAACATTGGATGTTTTGCGTTTTATCAAAAAAAGTGAGTTTCTTGTGGTTACCACATCATCAAAAGTTGCGTATGGTGCTGTAGAAAAACTACTTGTTATTCTCAAGGAACAAAAAATTCCTCTTCTTGGTGTCATAGAAAACATGAAACAAGGTTCATCTTCGTTTGTTGAAACTGAGGTTGTTCGTAGAGATATACGGTATCTAGGTGGTATCTCGTTTGATACACATATTGAAGATGCGATTGGAAACACAGATTGTCTTTCAAAAACAACATTTATGAAAGAACTAGCTGTTTGTTTTGATCATATCTCTTTTTAACTCGAAGGTTGTACTATTTTTGTTAAAGATCTGGGGAGAAGATAACTTCGTGCCTCTCCAACGGTAAAAAGTGATCCAGTAATACAAATGATGTCGTCTTTTTTTGCCAGGTGTTTAGCTGTCTTAATGGCTTGTGTAAGAGATGGTTCTATATGTACAGGTTTTTTAAATACTTGATCTTTGATGAGCGTCGCAAGAGTGGTTGGTTCACAGGCACGAGGGCTTTTTGATTGGGTCGCAATCACAATATCCGCAAACGGAATGATAGTAGAAAGCATTGTTTTGATATCTTTATCTTTGAAGATCCCAAGAACAAGGATAAGCTGACTGTAGGTAAAATCATTTTTCAGACTTGTTGCAAGCATCTTCATTCCACCGGGGTTGTGTGCCCCATCAAGAAGAATCATTGGTTGTTCTGAAATAATTTCCATTCGACCGGGATTGAACGCAGCAGAAATACCATCAGCGATGTCTGCATCGGTTATGTAGACACCGTTCATTTGCAGTTGTTCAATTGCAGCAATCGAAAGCGCGATGTTTTCACCTTGAAATTCACCGAGTAACGATGTTTTGACAATGTATTCTTTGAAATGTCCGTTTATCGAAAATTCTTGAGATGACATTGTTGATGTGAGTCGTTTTATTTGTGATTTTTCAACAATGGTCAATGATGCGTTTTTTTCTTTTGCCATAGTTTGAATTACAATTTGCGCATCTTTTTTTGCTGCGGTCACCACAGGAACATTCTTTTTTATGATCCCTGCTTTTTCAAATGCGATCTCATTTATTTTTTTTCCAAGTACGTCAGTATGTTCAAGGGAGATATCAGTAATGACACAAACAAGCGGTGATACGACATTTGTGGCATCAAGTCGTCCACCAAGCCCGACCTCAACTACGGTGTAGTCGACTTTTTGTTCTTTGAAGTAGAGGAATGCGATAGCGGTGACGATTTCAAAAAATGTTGGTGTCTGATTTTTTTTTTGCATTTCTTCAACAAAAGGACGAATATGTTCAACGAGTACTGTGAGGTCATGGACGGAAATTTCTTTGTTGTTAATTACTATTCGTTCTGAGAACCGTTGCAGATGCGGTGAAAGATAGACACCGACACGGTATCCAGCTTTTTGTAAAATAGATGAAATATAGTTACAAACTGAGCCTTTTCCATTGGTTCCTGCAACATGGATTGCGTTTAATGTATCCTGCGGGTTTCCCAGAGTATTAAGTAATGATGTTATTCGTTCTAATCCTAGATGCATACCATGTTTTTCAAAACTAGAGATCCATTCCAGTGTTTCTTTTTCATTCATCTTAATATCCTTCAGAATAAAGGACACCGGGAATTACTTTTTGTGTATCTTTCCATGAGATGCCCGGGAGAATTTGCACCTTTCTTCCTTCGATTTTCAAACGGTTTTCTGCAAAGAGTTGTATTGTTCGGGGGAGTATTTGGTGTTCTACGTCTAAGATTCGTTTTGCCAGTGAGTTACGATCATCATTTTGTAGTACTTGTACTGCAGCCTGCAGAATAATAGGACCATGATCCATTTCTTCATCCATAAAATGTGTCGTACAGCCTGTGATTTTTACTCCATATAAAAGAGCATCACCTTGGCCGTTTGTACCTTTGAATGATGGGAGTAAGGCTGGATGAATGTTGATAAGTTTTCCTCTCCATTTCTTCACAAATTCAATTGAGAGAAGTCGCATATATCCTGCGCCGACAACGAGATTAACCTTTTGTTTTTTGAGAATGTCATCGATTTCGTTTTCCTGGTCTATTTTTGTTTTTTCTTTGCCATCAACAAAAAAAGATGGTATCTTATGTTGTTTTGCTCGTTGTAACGCATAGGCATCCTTTTTATCGGTGATAACTACAGCAACACAAGCATCAATAATTCCTTGTTCTGATGCATCGATAATACTTTGAAGATCAGTTCCTTGTCCTGATACAAGTACCCCTACTCGTATTTTTTTTGCCATATCATCACATCTTATTTTGTAGATGAATCAATAAATATTCTTTTAATTTCTGTATATGGGGCATTTGTTTTAAACCCTGTGGCGCTGAAATGGGTTCGCACAGCAGTATATCCTCGTATTTGTAACTGTTCACATATTGTTTTCATCGGTGGTGCGCATCGTTTCAACTCAGATGCAATCTCTTCTACGGCGTAGTAGAATGGTGCTGCATCTGCTTCGTCTTCGAACATCTGCAGTAGTTTCCATAATGCATGTTTCGTGTTTAACTGTTTTTCAAAAAGAATTGTTCGTAATTCTTGCACAACGTTTTTATTGTGAAGATTCCCCATCCAAAGAGGACCAACTGACCGAGGGTTTTTGTTTTTTCCATCTGATGCAATTGGGTCCGTTAATCGTACGTGTTTAATGGAATCATCTGCGTTTTGTTTCCCATTGCGAATTTGCACATATGTGCGAAAAAAATGATCCGTGGAGTAGCTGACAAGTGGCTGGATGCCTTTGTCATATTTTGCCATTTCTCGCGCAAGAAAACCAAGGAGTATACGCAGCCCTATTTCATGCATATAATAAGAATGGAATGGTTGTGCACCGTATCGTCGAAGACATACTAACGGGTAAACGCCACAGAGCGCTGCGGTATCTGTTGCGGTGCATGACAGAATCCCGTTATTCGTGATGCTTCTGCATGCGGAATCAACAAAATAGACTGGAGAACCAAACGGATCAATGTCAATCATCTGATACCTGTTTTCTGAGAGTAATACATTCAGGTTTTTATTTGATGCAACTGCGTTTGTCACCTTGTTATAAGAAATATTTTTTTTTATGAGTGAAAATGAATCATCATCCCAATCGTTGATTGTAACATTAAAATCTCCTGTGACTTCATGAGCGATTCGTACCCCTCGTATCCCTGATGCTGCAAGACCATCAACAATATGAACCTGTTTTTTAGATCTGTTGACAAACCATTGGCTTACAACAACAGATAGATCTCTGTTTAACTCCATCGCAGGATTATAAAACGGTTCATTGTCTTTTATTCCTGGTCCTTTCACAGATTGTTTACTGGGACATGCATAAAGTTTTGTTGTTCCTTCTTGTATGAGTTGAAAATTAGGTTTTTTTTTGTTCATGGGGTTTAGTACAGCGGCGGTAGTTTCTCAGCCATGATTTTCTCTATTTTGTAGGGGAGCAGATTTCGATTCACCTGTGTTACCTCAAGAATCCGGATGTCATCGCGTCGTCTGACATCCTGAAGTAACGGGCTGCGTGATTTTTTATGTAATGTAACCAAAAGGGGTTTATCGGAATCCAAGGCGTCAATGACGACTTCGCAGAACTTCTCAGAAAGCATCTCCATTTTCCCGATTTCATCAATGATAATAATGTTAATGGCTTCATCATCAATCGCTTTCTGAATGGCAGGAATACCTATTTTTTCAAGGGCTGTGACGTCCACGCCGTATTTGCCGATTTTGTCTTTGACATCCCAATCAAGACGCGCGAACACCTCTTTTTCTTTTGTAACCCAATCAACAACGTAAAACCCAACACGTTTCTTCTTCTCAACAATAGGATCAGTAATCATCCCTTCAACTTTGTAGCCGGTCTTCTCCAGTTTCTCAATGATTTTAATCAATGTTTTTGTTTTGCCAACACTAGGCATGCCGGTGATGCCTATCTTTGGTATGTCATCCATAGGAACTATACTGTAATGCACCATTCGTTTAGAAAGGTTTGGGCCCTGTGTTTGTTTCCTGATACGAAAGATACGATGCATCGCCTTGATTTAATAACGAATGCAAAAAGATGGGGGAAGATGTCATTAAAGTTTCATCAGGTTTATACCTATAGTTTCATCATATTCCCGGCTGATTTCTCCTTTGAGGATTTCAATAACTCCTTCAAATGTTGCGCTGACAATTGCAGAAGTAAGATGCCCGCCAACCGCCTGATTTTTTTCATTGCAAAGCGTAATATGAAGATGCAAATACGGTTTTTTCTGCATCGTAGTAATATTTCCGCATAGACAAGTGATTTCATGATCACCGGTGAGTTCTATTGAACTATATTTTTTTGTTTTTGTATTGATAAGACCAATGGTTGCTTTGTTGGTTGCTCCAATTCCCTGGATGGTACCGAGTTTTATCCCTAGTTCGGTACAAAGCTGTTTTAATGTTTCTACGATTTCTTCTCCGAGATCTATTCGAACGAGTACCTTATTTTCACAGCGTTTATATTCCATGAAGATTCAAGCATCAACGACCTCTATTTAAACATTATTTTTATTGAAGATGATACCCTTTTTGGATGGGTATTTTTAAATAAACGGTCTGTTATGTTCTGTTGATGAAAGCATCTATCCTCCAAGTGGCTCTTGATCTTCTTGATGGCTCTCGAGCGTTGTCGATTGCCAAGGCAGCGGTGGACGGTGGAGCAGACTGGCTTGAAGCTGGAACACCGCTTATTAAAAGCGAAGGAATGGAGATTGTAAGACAACTTAAGAAAACATTTCCTGGTACAGTTATTGTCGCAGACATGAAAACAATGGATGTTGGTGCTCTTGAGACGGAGATGGCTGCAAAAGCAGGAGCAGATGTTGTTTGTATCCTTGCTGTATCAGATGACAGCACCATTATTGATGCAGTGAAATCTGCACGGAAATATGGTTCAAAAATCATGGTGGATCTCATCGGAGTACCTGATGCAATAAAGCGTGCAAAACAACTGGAGCATCTTGGCGTTGATTATTTTTGTATTCACATCGGTATCGATGAGCAGATGACCGGGAAAAAACCGTTTGAGATTCTTTCTTCTCTTGTGAAAACAACGAATCTTCCTATTGCAGTTGCTGGAGGGTTGAACAGTGAAACCGTTGCTGATGTCGTAAACGCTGGTGCTGCAATTGTAATTGTTGGTGGTGCGATTACTAAGGCAAAGGATGTATCTGCGGCTACAAAACAAATTAAAAAAGCTATTGTTGAGAGAAAATCGATTCCTACGGTTTTGTTTAAAAAATATGGAAAAACCGAGTTGTATGGGGCGTTTTCAAAGGTATCTACACCAAATATCTCGGATGCATTGCATAAGAAAGGTGCTATGCAGGGTATTCGGCCAATTAAACTTGGTTTTCGTATGGTTGGACGTGCGCTCACGGTTCGAACAATGGATGGGGATTGGGCGAAACCTATCGAGGCAATCGATAAAGCAGAAAACGGTTGGGTTGTTGTGGTCGATGTGAACGGTGGACCTACTGCGGTGTGGGGTGAGCTTGCAACGCATAGTGCGAAACAGCGAGGTCTTGCTGGTGTTGTGATTGATGGTGCTGTTCGTGATCTTGATGATATTATCAGACTTGAGTTTCCTGTTTTTAGTAGACATATTGCGCCGAATGCTGGGGAGCCAAAAGGGTTTGGGGAGATCGGTGCGGAGATCATGTGTGGTGGTCAAGTGGTGAGATCTGGCGACTGGGTTATTGGGGATGATTCCGGCGTTGTGGTGGTGCCTTCGGAGATTGCGCAGGAGATTGCGAACCGATCGCTTGATGTGAAAGAGCAGGAGAACCGGATTCGTGAAGAAATCAGGCAAGGTGGTTCTCTTGGTAAGGTTTTGCATGTAAAAAAATGGGAGAAAATCGTTGGATGAATACAATCATTTTTTTTACTGATTTACGTAAGCTTCATGATGCGTTAGCGTATTTTCCGCTTAGTGGTTTTGCTGGGAAAAAAGTCCCGGTGAAGCTGCATATGGGGGAGATCAATAATAAATGGTTTTCGAAACCTGATTTTGTGAAGCATGTTATAGATGAATTACTTCAGGTGAAGGCTGATCCGTTTCTTTTTGATACTACGGTTGCGTCTCCTGGTTTGCG
>CAIYYQ010000219.1 GCA_903930505.1 Methanobacteriota archaeon | reverse complement strand
TTTGCAAACGTCGTCGGCCCCAGAGGAACACACGGCGTCATCGTAGATTTCATAGAAAAACTCAACAAAAACCCAAAAGAACTTGAAATCCTTGGAAACGGCAAACAACAAAAACCATACCTCTACGTAACCGATTGCGTAAAAGGTATAATCTACGGATTTGAACACGCAAAAGACAAACTGAACCTGTTTAACCTAGGATGCGACACAAACACTACAGTCAGTCGCATCGCAGAGCTTGTAGTCGAAGAAATGAATCTTCACAACGTACAATTCACCTATACTGGCGGAGAACGCGGATGGAAAGGCGACGTCCCCAGATTTCAACTTGATACACAAAAAATAAACAAACTAGGATGGAACGCAACATACACCTCAGATGATGCAGTTCGAAAAGCGATAAAAGAAATACTCAAGAACGGATAACAAAAAGAGGAAAAACACATGATTATTGCACGATCACCTGTACGAATCACACTTGGCGGCGGCGGAACAGATCTCCCATCATACTATTCGAAACATGGCGGTGCACTCATCGCAGCAGCCATCGACAAATACACGTTTGTCACCGTACATAAACGATTTGACAACGACATCAAACTAAACTACTCCAAAACAGAAATCGTCAAAACAATTGATAAAATCCAACATAAAATCTTCCGCGAATCACTCAGACTTCTCGATATCACACAGGGGATGGAGCTTACATCGCTTTCCGACATCCCTGGAAAATCTGGTCTTGGCACCTCAGGAAGTTTCGTTGTCGCACTGTTAAACGCATTACACACATACAAACGAGAGTTTCGATCTCAACAACAACTCGCAGAAGAAGCCTGTACAATAGAAATGGAAATCCTCAAAGAACCCATCGGAAAACAAGACCAATACATCAGTTCATTCGGTGGCCTTACCTCACTTACCTTTGCAAAAGACGGCACAGTAACCGTTGAGCCACTTCACGTCAACGAGGACACCAAAGAACAATTAGAAGACAACATCATGTTATTTTACACAGGAATCACCAGACATGCATCAGATATCCTTAAAGAACAAAACGAAAAAAGCAAAAAAGGAAATACGACAACCATTGAAACCCTCCACGAAATAAAAAAAATCGGTCTTGACACAAAAAACGCTTTAGAACGAGGCGATATCGACAAACTCGGCGAATACCTTGACGTCCACTGGAACATAAAAAAACAACTCTCCCAAGGAATCTCAAACCCATTCATTGATGAATGTTACGAACTTGCAAAACAAAACGGTGCACTTGGCGGAAAAATCATGGGTGCCGGCGGCGGAGGATTCTTCATGTTTTATCATAACGGTAACAACAAAGAACATGTCGCATTCACTAAAGTTCTGGGGGAAAAAGGACTTCAACGGATGCGATTCCGTTTCGACCTCGAAGGATCAAAAATCATACTAAACATGAAAAACATGTAAAAAACGGAGGAAACAAAAAAATGAAAAATAAAGAACACATCGAACAATATCTACAAGAAATCAAACAAATATCAGATACCATTTCCCGGGAAGACATTGATAAAACCATTGAAATTCTTTTTGACGCCTGGAAAAACGAAAATCAAGTTTTCCTGTGCGGGAATGGTGGCTCAGCGGGAACTGCCACCCATTTCATGTGCGATCTCTTCAAAGTAACAGTCGTCGAAGGGAAAAAACGATTCCGTGCAATATGCCTCAATGATAACATCCCGCTGATGACTGCTCTGGTGAATGACAATGGATTTGACAACCTTTTCATTGAACAACTGATAAATCTCTACAGAAAAGGTGACGTCATCATCTGCTTGAGTGTCCATGGTGGATCAGGAAAAGACAAAGCAGGTCTATGGTCTCAA
>CAIYYQ010000218.1 GCA_903930505.1 Methanobacteriota archaeon | reverse complement strand
GTACAGTCGTCTACCATCGTTTCCTGCATATTGTAAGGCGAGACGTGCACAGTATTCAAAAAACCCTGTTACATCAAGAAAAATACTCATGAATACCATTGAGAGAAACAGTAAAAGCAACCCGAAAGGGTTGAGACCACCAGATCCTTCAAGTCCTTTCAGGATCTGAGTTGTATCAAGTATTCCAAAAATAATAATAAGCGTTAGTCCAAAGAGTGCACCGAGAAAGTATGTATCGATTCGAATAGTGCGACTTTTGATTGTTACAAATATTGCGGGTTTTTTCAAGATTAGAAAGATGGTGACTGCAGATGAGAAAAAAAAGATGAGTTCAACGGTGAATCGTCCATCCATGGTTTGAAAGGTATTACGATTGTTCTATAAAATCTTTATACGATGACGCTAATGGATGTTGTTCATTAAAAAATGAGTATTTACTCTCCTTCAGGTATTGGTGATGATTTTGGAAGCACTTGAGATGTTTGTGTTGTTTTCAGGTCTTCTTTGGGTTTATTTTCTGCAAGCTCCATTGTTTTTTGCAGTGTTTCAACGTTGAATTGTGTCTCTGAGCATCCGTTTTTTATAAGCGGGATGCCTTGTGTGGGGATGCGAAATTGTTCAAGAGTAGTCATCGCTAGTTTGAGTTCTTCTGTGCATGCAACTCCTATGACGCCGGTGTACTCATGCTTCTGGAAGATTTTTCGGACACATGATGCACCAGGTAAGATGTAAACGTCGTAGTGTTGTTTTTGTGCAAGAAGAGTTGCTTGATGAACCTGGCAATCTAGGGAACAGTGGTTGCAAAGATATGATGAAGTCTGGGTATCAAATGTTGCTTTGCAGGATGAATCCATGTATTTTCTGCAACAGTGCGGAAGGAACAATGCGCGTTTATTCGACTGTAAAAATGATGTCCGTGCAAGCTGGTTTTTCATGTGGATGTCAATGAGATCTTCGATAACAGTGATAGAGTCACCAACTGGTAAACCAATGATTTTATCAACATTAAATTTTTTGACAAGAGTTCGTGCAAGGTTCCCCATTTTCTCAGGAATTCGTTCATGTTCGGAATACTCTGCGATGTCTCTGAATAATGCATGGGAGAGTTTTGATAAATCAAAGGTGAATGTGTACGACATAGTTTCATCTCCTAGTGTTGTATAATTGATTAGCGTTCTATGTTAATATAATTTGCGCTAATATTTTACGTTTATTCTTTTGTTTTGAAATGATTGTTCTTCTGCTGCAACAACAGGTAACATGGAAAACAAGCTAAGAAACATACTAAAGAATACACAAATGATGCCTAGTATACAGAACGGTTTTGAAAGCATGAGAATCCTTCATAGCGCATTATTTTAAAAATCTTCTGATTAAATTTTTTTTTGAGAAGATAGCAGACTTAAAGTAAGGAAACCTCATATCCCTTTCTGGATGCAGAAAACAAAAACGCAGCTGTACGAGCTTGTCAAAGATTTAAAAACGATAGATGAGTTTGAACACGACGTCTGCAAAAAATCCGAAGAATTCGGTGGATTGTTTGATGAAGATATTGTTGCATTGTTACTTGTAGATAAACTTGGGAGAAACAACCAGAGTCTAACAAATATCACTGATGTGAAAGCGGATCTGGAATGTACTGTTGTTGGGACAATTACTATGATGTACCCTGAGAAAACATTCAAACGTAAAAATGGTTCAGCGGGTAAAGTTATGAATTTTGATCTTCGTGATGAAACCGGCATCTGCAGACTCGTGGTATGGAATGATGACAT
>CAIYYQ010000217.1 GCA_903930505.1 Methanobacteriota archaeon | reverse complement strand
TACTATTAAGCTAAGTTACATTGGTGCGCCACGGTACATGATTACTGTGAAGGCACCGGATTATAAAGTTGCTGAAGATCAAATGAAAAAAGCAGTGGATAAAGCTGCAGCATACCTGAAAAAACATAACGGTAAATGTGAATTTCAGCGTGAGATAGAGGAATAAATGTCAACGCTTCAGTATTGTTCTACGTGTAAACGATACACGATGAACGATGTCTGTCCTGTGTGCAAAGCAAATACCGGGTCGCCGAAACCAGCGCGATATTCGCCGCAGGATCATTATGGTAAATATAGAAGAAAACTTAAACAACTGCAAAAGAATGTGTAAACCATGGATAACGTTTTTATTAAATATGTGGGGAAGAAACCAAAGCTAAAAAACCCGATCTTTATAGAAGGTCTTCCGGGTATTGGTAATGTTGGAAAAGTAGCTGTTGAGCATCTTATTGAGATGGTTGGCGCAAAGAAATTTGCTGAGGTGTATTGTAAAGATTTTCCTCCGCAGGTGTTTATTAACCCTGATGGAACTGTGAAACTTGTAAATAACGAGTTTTTTTATTGGCTCGCAAAGAAAAAGAATCAGCGGGATATTGTTTTTCTGACTGGTGATTATCAGGCGTTGTCTGCGCAGGGGCAATATGAGCTTGCTGAGAAAATCCTTGATGTTGTAGAAGAGTTTGGTGTGAAACAGATGTATACACTTGGTGGGTATGGTCTTGGTCATGAAATCAAAGACCCAAAAGTCCTTTTTGCTACAACTGATGCCGCTCTTGTGAAAAAAATTAAGAAATTTGGTGCTGTGTTTCGGAAAAATGAGCCTGGTGGCGGCATCATTGGTGCGAGTGGACTGCTTCTTGGTCTTGGGAAATTACGTGGGTTTGAGGGCGTATGTTTCATGGGTGAAACACCTGGGTATCTGGTTGATCCGAAGAGTGCAAAAGCGGTGCTTAAGGTGTTGACGAAAATAACGAACCTTGGTGATGTTGATCTTTCTTCGCTTGAGAAAAAAGCAAAGGAGATAGAGTTCATTGCTCAGCAGCTGCAGGAAATTGAGGGTCTTTCTAGGGAAAAAACTGATGATCTTCGCTATATTGGATAAATCAGTTTTCTTTGTTCATCTTTTTTTTGATGCAAATGCTTTAAAGGATGAATTTCTTTTCGATTTCGATGAATTATCCATTTGATGAGTGTAAAAAGGAACTCACATCTGCGCTTCAGAAGGCTTTATCTGCTTTACAGTATACTTGTAGTATCAAATTAGATACACCTTTGGAAAAGCTTGGCGATTTTTCGTTCCCCTGTTTTCCTTTGGCTCCAATCGCAAAAAAATCCCCGCAGGCTATTGCTTTGAAGATTGTTTCAAAAATAGAGAAACATAAATGGATTGATCGTGTTGAAGCAAAGGGCGGATATGTTAACTTCTTTGTAAACACCAAACATCTTGTTTCTTCAACCCTTGAGTCTATTCTTTCGAAAAAAGAAACCTATGGGCATCTTTCGAAAAAGAATAAAAAAGTTATCATTGAGCATACTTCTGCAAACCCAAATGGGCCGCTCCATGTTGGACGTGCTCGTAACCCGATCATCGGGGATACCGTTGTTCGAATTTTTCGGGCAGCGGGTTACGATGTAAAATCTCAGTTTTATCTTGATGATATGGGAAAACAAGTTGCGATTCTTGCCTGGGGGATTCATCATATTGATACAAAGGATGTTGTACGATCTGACTATGGTAAACCTGATCATGAAAACGTTGGTTTTTATCAAGCAGCTAACAAGCAGATGGATGAAGATGAAACAGTTGCCCAGCAGATAAACGATTTAATAAAAAAAATTGAAGAATGTGATACAGGCACACTTGATATGATCCATGCGGCTTATGCACCAGTGTTGGAAGGAATCAATGCTAGTCTTTGTCGGATCAACATTACAATTGATCGTTATGTCCCTGAATCGTTGTTTGTGAAAGATAAAAGCGTTGAATCTGTGATTAAAAATCTGAAAAAAACAAAATATTGTTCTGAGGAGAATGGCGCATGGTATTTGGATGTCGAATCATTTGGCGTCTCAGGACGCAGTACAAAGTTTTTCTTTACGCGTGCAGATGGTACAAGCCTCTATGCGACACGAGACATCGCCTATCATCTCTGGAAAGCAACACAAGCGGATGTGCTTATTAATGTTCTTGGGGAGGATCATAAACTTGAGTCAAAACAAGTTGAAGTTGCGTTACAATTGCTTGGTGTACAGACGCTACCGACGCCTATTTTTTATGCTTTTGTTTCTCTTCCGGACGGGAAAATGTCGACGAGACGCGGTCGAGTTGTCTACCTTGATGAGCTTATTGATGAATGCATTGAACGGGCATATGAGGAAGTAAAAAAACGTCGTGGTTCAGAGCTTTCTGAATCTGCGATGAAAAAGATTGCTGAGATCGTGGGAATCGGTGCGTTACGGTACAACATAATTAAGGTTCAACCTGAGAAAGATATCATGTTCAAATGGGAGGAAGCATTGAATTTCGAGGGAAACGCTGTTCCTTTTATTCAGTATGCTCATGCGCGGGCATGCAGTATTCTTACGAAAGCTAAAGATGCACGCGAGAAGACAGACCATGTGTCGTTAATCCATGATTCAGAACTTCGACTAGTGAAACAACTCGCACGATTCCCATTGGTTATTGACGAGGCATGTACAGGTTATAGACCGCATCTTATCGCAAGCTATTTGTTTGAAACTGCGTCGTTGTTTAATCAGTTCTATCGTGATTGCCCGGTGCTCCCTGAGGAAAATGTGATGTTGCGTGCATCGCGACTTGCAGTTGTTGATGCAACACGTATCGTGCTTTCAAATGGTTTGGATTTACTTGGTATCACTGCGCCAAAGGAAATGTAAAAATGAACACTCACGATGTCACGTGTTCTTCAATTGTAAATATCATTACACGAAAAGACAGTCTTTTTCACGGGCGATACACGATTGATCCGTATCAGAAATGCTCCTTTGGATGTGTGTACTGTGATTCTGCAACAAAGGATACCGTTGTTGTGAAAACCAATGCCGTAGAGAAACTCAAAGAAGAAATCACCAAACTTCATAAAGGAGTAATCATCATAGGATCGGTCCATGACCCCTATCAATCCATTGAAGAAACCCAAAAATTAACCAGAAGGCTGCTTGAGGTAATCCACGAATATAATTTTCCTTGTCATATTCTCACAAAATCCTTACTTGTACAACGTGATATCGATCTGCTTTCCTCAATGGATGCCCAGGTGACCGTGAGTTTTGTTGCATATGCAAAAAAAACAGCTCAGATCTTCGAACTCTCTGTCGCATCTCCCCAGAATCGTCTGCAAATGATTACTAAACTTACTGAGAAAAAAATTAAAACAGGTGTCGCCATCATCCCTATTCTCCCCTATATTGTGGACGCTGAGTTTGAGTCGTTGATACAAGCAGCATCAAAGGCACACGCACGTTATCTGCTTCATCGACATCTTGAGTTAAAAGGTGATCAAAAACAACAGTTCATGGCAATTCTTAAGCACCATTACCCGCATCTTGTTGAACCCTACAATATTCTTTTTAGCGATACGATACTACCAAAAAAACAATACCAATCGTTATGTGATAAAACAATTAAGAAAATATGTCGATCGTATACAATAGCCGAAAAAATCAGATAAAAAATTTTACCATTTGCTGCCTTTTTTCTTTTGTTTTAATACCTTGTCAACAATGGTTTCTTCATCTGCTTCAATCATGACTCCTTCTCCGTTTTGTTTTCGTTTGATGATCTCGTCGAGAGCCTTTGAATCTGATGTGACGATGATTCCTGCTGCATCTGCTTTTAATGGGGAGGCTGGTGCTTGTGGTTCTGTTGAATGATCAAAGTTGTGTTGTACAGAATCGTTTTTTTCTTCTTTTGTTATCGTATCGATTGTTTCTTCCACCAATGATAAGTCATCGTTATTGTTTTGAGAACTTTTTTTTCTTTGGTTTTTTGAAAGAAGGTTAAACGCTTCGTTGAGGAATTCAAGCTCTTCTGTGGTTGGACACCAACTTATTTGGTTGTCGTCTTGTAAGAAATTTGGTGCGTTTGCATCAAACTGTGTTCGCAGGATAAGATTTCCAGTAAGGTCGTTTTTTTCTAATTGAATTTTTACGTAGATGTTGTTCTGTTTTCCCATTGGTTGCTCTCACCACATACTATGCAAAAGGGAATACCGCGCGAGAACTTATATTTTTCCTGTGGGTGAAAAGTATCTTTTTTTTCTGGTTGTCATCGCAGTCGCGCGTGTCAGATTTTTTTTTGGAATCGATATGTTCTTAAGGGCCTGGAAATTTCCGATACTGAAAAATGATGGTGCGTTGAGGAGAAGATGAGTATGAAGAAAATTATGGTTGTAGATAATGAGCCTGATATCGTTGATCTCACGCGAACCGTGCTTGAACTGGGTGGTTATCAGGTTGTTCCAGCGTATAGTGGCGAGGAGTGTCTGCGAAAGCTTGAGAAAGAAAAAGTGGATCTTGTGCTATTGGATATTATGATGCCGGGGATGAGCGGCTGGGATGTCTTCAACCGAGTTAAGAAAAAAAACCCGGATATCAAGGTTGCATTCATGAGTGTTCTTGAGATATCAGATAAACGAAAACAAGTACTTCTTGATGAAGGACTTTCGGACTATATCATGAAACCGTTTGATAAAGATGGGCTTCTGAAACGCGTTGATACTCTATTGGAATAAAAATAACAGATGAGTTTTTTCAGCATTTTTTAGAATGAGAATACTCTGAAATCTTTTCCTGAGAAAAATTATTTGTTATTCCCCGAGTATTCTGTGTACTTCTTTTATTTTTTTTTGGGTTGATACTCACATGGATCTCTTTTGTTTTTATCGATGTTTGAATGATGCCTTGGTTGATCAGATATTTTAGTGTGTGTTCTATTTCTTTTTCAGATATTCCTTTCATTCCTTTGTGGATATTTTTTAGCTATGTGTGTCTGCCACCGATGTATCTGAGTCGATAGAGTTTTTCCACTATCGCTTGTTGTAATTCTTTTTCCTCCGTTCTGTCAATTTCATTAATATTTTTTGTTTATATAAATGTGTGTATAATGGCTATTTAAGTTAATTTGTTTAGACAGTAATAACTAAAAATTATGCATTGAATGTCTATATAATAGACATATTTAAATAGGAGAAACACCATAATCCATTCTAAAGAGATGAAGCCCTGTGAATATACCATTTGAAGGAATATTTGGTTCAACACCGGAATTAAAAACACTCCAATTCCTCATCGCTCACACCCATTTTGACTACACAAAAAAAGAACTTGCTGAACACGCAGGAATCTCAAGACAAACGGTATACAAAGTTTTAGATGTATTCCTCAAATGGGGAATCGTAAAAGAAACAAGAAAAATCGGAAACGTGACACTCTATACATTAAATACAACAAACAAATTAGTTACATCGTTTAAAAAATTTGATAACGAAATCATCAACATCATCACACAAGAAGAACTAAGAAAAACAGGACACCCTGAAAAACAACGGCTAATCAATCCGCTCCTTTTCTCAACAAAAAAACAAGCAAAAACCACCATATGAACCCTCCTACATCTTTTTCAATTTTTAAGAAATTCTTATCAGACGTTTACCTTATTTTTTAAAAAAAAATTTTAGTAATTATGCAACGAATGCAGGATGTCTTCTAGGAGACGGAGATGGGAAACCAAAAGTGACACAGATAGGAATGGTTTTTTCTTCTAGGAAACCAGGGTTGACCGACCATCAGCTTCAGCTGCTATATGGTCATGCCGTATTTTTTTCGTATTCGTTCAAGTTCTTTTTCTTCAACACGGGGATTCGTATAGGTAGCACTAAGTCTCTCTCGAATCCTGCGCATCATATGCACTGCATCAAACTCCTTTTTCTTCATGAAGAACCTCCCGAGGACTTCGTATCTCTATCGTTGGGTATCCATATTTAATGTTGATGGAGTTGTAAAATCGAATTTTCTCCAAATTAACGATATGTTTAAAATTCCAACTAACAAGAACATCTACGCGATATACTGTAGCGATTGCGATATGCTGCGCGTCAATCAAATATTTTTTTGCTATCGCCCCCTCTTCAAAGTAATGGCCGGCGAGTTCTTTAGCTTCGTCATTTAATACGACAAACTGTTTATGTTTATCTGGTATTTCCTCAAGTATTGTTCTAACCTGGTGTGGGGCGTCTTCGATCTCTCTCAGTGTTAAATCTGAAAGAATAACTATTTTCCGTCCGTTTTTAAATTCTTGAAGCAATAACTTTGACCATGTTTCAAATTCGCTGTCGAATATCCCACCAATTACGGAGGTATCGACATAGATCTTTGTTTTTATTGCCATATATGACTTCCTACAATACTTTATACGCTTCTTGTCTACATAAAGTTTACGACATCGTACAGGTAACTAATCTCGTTAATATGATTACAGAGTAAGAACAATGAAGATCCTGAATTTGGAAAGCAGTCAAATCCTGTCTTTTAGATGTCGATCAGGTATCAAATCCGGGAAACATCAGGTGACGAAAACAGGAAATCTCAGGTGGCACAATTGGGAAATCAAAAGCGATACAGATGGGAACTTTCCAGGTGACATCGTTGGGAAATTTGTCTTGGAGGGCGTGAAATCAACGAGGCCTGTTTCAGGTGATATACTTGGGAAATCTAAAAGTGACATCGTTGGGAATTGATTTACTCCCTATTTTATTGGTTTAACGGGACTGCCGAATTTTAGGTCGACAAGACACATTTCAGGTGACACAGTTGGGAATTGGCGGGTTTCTGCGGGTTTTTGCTTTTGTTTGCTGATGTGCTGCAGTATATTCTTCAGAAGACTTTTTTTTATACCAAATAACAATTTTTAAATAGGGCTAACTGTTTTTGATATTTCGGTAACGCGCCATAAATAATTGCTGTGGCGGGAGAGATACATACTATTGGAATATGGAGAGATTAGATAAAAAAAGAACGAAAAATTAGTCTCTACTATAATAATACTATATATAAGCACTTTAAAAAAAACAACAAGATGAGGAGAGAAAAAACTGTAATAATTATTTAATTGTAAAACAAAAAAAGGTGAGAAGAGATATGAATAAAACTATTTTAAAAATGAAGCTGAAGCCAAAAAAGAGTATGATAATGCTGATGATAGCTGCGGTAATTACCTTTGCTCTGCTATTTGTAGCATTGGATGTAACTGCAGTAGATGTGATAATAGGCACGGATGTTTCCGTAGCTGTTTATCCTGAGAGCAGCGGATTGAAGGCGGTTATAAAACTAACTATTACCGGAGATGCTGCTGCTGATTATTTATCAGAAATACATTTTACATTTTCCGGTGCTGGCTGGGATTCAAATGATATCAAAGATCTAAATGCAAATGCTGCAACTTCTGGTGTTTCCGTTTACTATGCTGGAGCTAATGGTGTTTGGGATGAAGGGGCTGTGGATGATCAGGGTCTGACAGCAGGTGCTGTTGGAAACGACAATTGGGCTGGCGGTGGTGCAGCATCTCTCACTGGTTATTCTGACAATGGCAATACCAATATGGGCACTGGAACAAAAATATTTTTTGTAGTTATTCAAACAGATGCAACTTTAGATAATGGTGACGCAATTAGTTTTACTGTTGATAGTGTTACTATTAAGGAAGTCGTTGATGCAGTTGGAACAACTATTTCTTTTACGGGTGATACAGTTGCGCCGGTTTTACTTGCCGCCACCACCTATGATAGTAATGGAGACGGACTGCTCAATTATATACATGTTGATTTCACTGAAACAGTAGGAATGAATCAAACAATCACGTCTACAACGGGTTGGACGATAACCCCAGATAGCGGATCTGTGACTATTACAGGAATGACCTGGATTGATAAAGATACTTGTAATATTACGTTTACTACAACCAATGTATGGTCAGGTGACACCCCAAATATCGCTTATGATGTTAGTGGAACAACCGCAGATCTAGCAGGTCATGAACTCACCGCTGGAAACATAAATGCTGCTGATGGTGCTGCACCGGTCATAACTACTTTTACGTACAAGGATGTTGATGGTGATGGTAAGATTGATCGGTTTACTGTTGCGTTTTCTGAGACGGTGACTGCTGCGAGTGTGTTGGGTGCGAGTGATCTTAGTTTGACAAATGTTGGTGATTTTACTGCCGCTGCGTTTGGTGCTGGGGCTGATTTGATTGGTGGGGCGGTTTCTTGTGTTGATGTTGATTTGGGGACTGAGTCGTCTGCGGTTGATACGAATAGTGTTGGTCTTGCGATAAGTACGCAGGCTTCGTTTTCGTTGACTGATGGGACTAATACGAATGCGGTTCTTGGTGCTCAGACGCAGGCGTCTTTTGTTGATGGTGCTGGTCCTGCAATAAAAAGCGCAAGGTCGCTTACTACGACAACTGTTGAAG
>CAIYYQ010000216.1 GCA_903930505.1 Methanobacteriota archaeon | reverse complement strand
GTTTCGTTTGCATCAATATTTATTGTTTCGTTAAATCAGCGCGGGGTTGAACCACTCACTATTGCATTGTACAGACTTTTGTTTACAACACTGCTTATTCTTCCCTTTGTTCTTTTTTATAAGACAACGCGTCAGGAACTTTTGCATCTGCCTCGTTCAAGCCTTGCACTCATGATGTTCATTGGATTTGTTCTTGCTGCGCATTTTGCGTTGTGGATTACGTCTCTAACTAAAACATCTGTTGCAAGTTCGGTGATTCTGGTCACTGCACATCCGGTCCTCGTGGGACCAGTCTCATATGTTTTCCTCAAAGAAAAACTATCAAAAATAAATGCTTTGGGTATTAGCATCTCTGTTGCAGGAGTAGCCTTTCTTGTTTTGGGGAACTATGGTTTTTCTTCGTTTGCCTTAGATACCGTTGAAGGAAACATTCTTGCGATGCTTGGTGGAATTGCTGCAGGAATCTATATTCTTGGTGGGAGAACATTACGAAAGACTGTTTCTGTTGCCACCTATGCCTTTGTCGTGTACGCTACGGGTACACTAGCGTTGTTTGTACTATGTTTGGTGTTTCAACAACCGATTCTCAATCTTACTATTGGGGATTATGAAATCCTGTTATTGATGGCGTTTGTATCTGGTATCCTTGGACATACGTTGTATAATTGGTCTTTGAAATATATTCGTGCAGCGGTTGCATCGGTTGCGTTGCTTGGTGAACCGATTGGTTCCTCTCTGCTTGCGTATGTGATGCCGTGGATTCATCAGCAACCGTCACAGTTCACGCTTATCGGTGGAGGGATCATTCTTCTTGGTATTTATCTTACAGCAAGAAACACACAGAATGTAGATGTTTTAGAAAATGTTTAAAAGAAGTGTCTGTTTTCGTGGTGTTATGTCTGAGATACCAACAAACAAATCAAATAGACTTATTTCAGTAGTACTTGTACTGGTTATTGTCTGCGCAGTAGGTGTACTTGTATATACGAACCTTCCACCAAATAATACAACTCCTACGCCAAGCGGGGGAACAAACGAAACAAGGGTGCCGATTATGACGATTCGCTACAACACAGAAGAGAAAAATTATACCCTTCAGGAAATCGAAGCAATGCCTTCGTATACTGGTAAGGGAGGTTATCGAACAAGTTTTCCTGCTATCAGAGGAGTTGGTAACTATACGGGTATTACTATTCATACGTTATTGAACCAATTTTCAGATTTGCCGAATAATTATAGCCTTAATGTGACGTCGAATTATCAGGGAAAAATCGAGAATAAAACGTTTAATTATAGTATGATTCTTGGAAATGTTGATATATATAATCCTCAGAATGCATCAGATCAGAACCCAATTGGAAACAATGGTCTGACGATGGTTCTTGCATATAAATTTGAAGGTAACTATCTCAATGAATCAGCAGATGGAAAACTGAAGATTGTTTTCCTTGATGATATAGGATCAATTACATCAGCGGGTTTATGGTGGAAATCTGTTGTTTCTATTTACGTGATCACTGAGTAGAAAAATACTTTTTGGTGGTCATCGGAGGTTTTTTCTTTCCCTTTCTTATATATTGTAACGAAGATATGCGAGATATCAAGGAGCTTATTGAAAACAGTGAAACATATCATACGGTGTTATATCAGAAGGTTTTTGAGAGTAAAAAAAACACGGTTGCCTATGTTCTCATTGAAGGTAAACCTCGCGTATTGAAATGGTATGTTCCTGGGTTTACTCGAAATATGGAAAACGAGTATCGTATCTTGAAAAAGGGTTCTTCTCATGTGCATATGCCCACAGTTCATACAAAAGATACAGAAAACCATGTTCTTGTCATGGATTATATCCCTGGGAGAAATCTTTGCGATGTAATCACAGACGAACAGTTGTCTTTAAAGGAAAAAAAGAAGATCCTTGAGTTGGCTGCAGGATGGTTTAGCCTTTTTCATACGTTTTTTAAAACACCAGAAGGGTTCCAAATCCGTGGAGATCCTAACGTAAAAAATTTTATCCTCTCCCATCGACACGTGATCTATGGAGTTGATTTTGAGGAATCTCGACCAGGAAAACCAGTTGAGGATATCGCAGGGTTTTGTGCGTCTCTTCTGAGCACAAATCCGATGTTTACGAAAGAGAAATTTGAGCTTTGCACAGATTTCATTGCTGCGTATAGTAAATCAGTAAAATGGACGCTTGAGAAGGTAAATGAAGAAGTTGCGTATGCGCTGCTTGAAAAAATCCAATGGAGACCAGAACAAGAGGAAATCCTAAGAAAGTTTGCAATGAAAATTCGAACAGATGGATTAAAGGGAAGATAAGGAGCCATAATTTTTATTTTTCCTCAGCAAATCTTGCGTGTTCTCTTCTTATCAAATCTTCTAACAAAAATCCTGTTTTTATATGTTTTAGGTCAAGAATAAACTTATTTCAATTTCTCATTCTTTCTTTAAAAAAAACAAAGTAGCGGGAGAAAAATTGGAGGTGGAAAAAATACAATTGGAG
>CAIYYQ010000215.1 GCA_903930505.1 Methanobacteriota archaeon | reverse complement strand
TGAAATCGTTTACGGTTTATTGTTTTTAGAATGAATAATGAGAATGGAGTGGATGGGGTCGGAAGGAATCTAACATATCAACAGGAGTAATTTTAGATAAAGTAATACTCATTTTTGGTGATTTTGTTTTTTTAAAACGTTTTTTATTGCCTTTCGGTCTTTTTTTGATTTGTTCAGCCATTTGATGAAGAGTTCGAGGTGTTCTTTTGAAAACTGCATGTTTATCATATCGTTGTTCTTCAGAGGTTTCTCTTTGTCAAGGTTTTTTTGGAGTATTTTGTAGCAGCCCGGATAATACGTTGCAAGAAAATCGGCGTACGCCTCAAAAAAAAGAGTGGCGGTGGCACATGTTTCGATAGCGTAGACATATACGATGTCGTTGTTTCCCACAAACACAGGATAATTACGACAAACCTCTGGTCGAACCGGATAAATGATGCATTGATTCTTTTTAAGGAAAGAACAGGGCAGATTGATTTTTATCTCGCCTGTCTTCAGGTTATACTGTGTGTAATGCTCAACCAATGATTTCGGGTTAATTTTCAGATACTTAGAGATTTTCTTGATATCTGGTTCATCGAGGTTTATGTAGCCTTCGATGCAACAAAAGGTACATAGAGAACAATCAGAAAAATCATGAATCGTGGTATTGATCAGTTCCTGCAAAGCTTGGGTACGCATGCCGCGTCTGTTCGAATTCATAAAAAACCCTCATTTTACCTAAAGTCTCTCCGAGAAAAAATAATGGGCCCGGCAGGACTTCAGGAGAAAAACAGGAGAGAATTCAGGGGGAGTTTTACGAAAAAATCCAACTCTGGTTTTACAGGCAATTGAATCCATCTCTCTACCCTTTTTTTCTTTTTTTTACGCTAAATATTTTCTATTCAGTTTAGTCTTCCTCATCTGGCATCACAAAATCATAGATGTCTTCTAAAAATTCCGCTTTTGCATTTTCAAGGACGTTAAAGACAATAGGGCATACTTCTACGTTGGCAAAAAATTGGATACAGCGTGTTGTAGCATCCTTATCTAAATGAGGATATCCTTTGCATTCATTAGGTCGTACCTCGTAGATTCGACACGTATTGTTATCCTGTAAAAAACTACAGGGTGCATGTTTGAATTCGTTTTCTCCCTCAGAATTTTTCGTTACGTAATTCCCAATAAATGCATCAATGGTCGTGTGAAGATGCTTTGCTATCCGTTCGATATCTTCTTTGTTTAGACTCGGTTTTAATACCTTGCAACAATTGCCACAGGTGATACAATCTATTTTTTCTGTCACCTCTTTGACAATAATATCGAATCTTTTTTGATTCAACTCGCCAGATTTCAAGAAGTCTCTAAACTGCATATTCTCTTTTTTATCGCTCCTGCATATCTGAGGAAATCTCCGAACATCTGTTTCAAAAATCTGAGCATCTTCAGGAAAATACACGTCAAAGAAACATTCATCGCACATCCCATCATGCAGATATTGATTATGTTCTCCTATTGGAATTCCACATCGTTTGCAGGTAAACATTTCTTTCTTCATTGTATATTTCCTACATATGTTCTTTAAATTCTTTCTATTACTTCCATTAATGAATATTTTTTCTTATGTTCTCGGATGATTTCTTCTTTTGTTTGTTTGAAAAACGCTCCTTGTTTATCTATTCGTTTAATGGCTTCAAGCATTTTCCCTGATTTTTTGTATGGCCATCCTGCACCCTTGGTAACCCAATCGAAACAAAGTCTTTTGAACAACTCACATGCTATTTCAGGGTTAGCAGTCGTAAGTTTTTTCGCAAGCAATTCCAAATAATCAAGATCATGTATGTCTTGAGTATATTCATAGGCTTTCTTGAAATCCTTTTCCGTGTAGTATATTCTTGATAGAAGATCGAATCGCCTCTTGTTTTTTGCATCGGTGATGATTCGTTCGAGATAGTTTTTCCACTCATCTCTTGGTGCCTCCTGTTTCAATTTGAGATAGTAGTTGAACTCACCAGTTTTTTCCAAAAAGTTAAAGAGACATTGAGCAAGTTCAGGTTTTTTTCCTAATTTTTTGAGGATTTCGATTTTCTTGATTTCCAGATACATCGAAAAATCTTCTTGAATGTTTTCATTGCATATTTTCAATGCTTCATCAAGTCTATTGAGTGCAATTAATTTATCAATCAGAACTAAAGTCAATCCCGATTGTTCAGCAACTTCGAGGTATTTCTCATCCATTCCGATTTTATTATACAATTCAAGATAGAACTCTTGGTAATATTCTTTATCCTCAGGATATTGAGATTCTGTTGGTTCGAGATATGTTTTAATGAGCATGATATCCTCTTCGGTGGTACACATCCCCAGTAATGCTTGTTCATAGCTACTATCGTATCCGTAGTCATCTTTTTCCATCCACTTAACAATAGTCCGAATGAATTCTTTCTTTTCGTTGACGGTTGGTTTGGTAATTGAGAAGAGTTCTCCGTAGATTTCAAACCAATCATCAAGAAAGATGCCAAGATCACCTTCATCATGAACATTTTCCACATTCTTTATCATCATCGTTGAACATTTGCTCATCTCGTCAAGCAAGGCTTTATTCCATGCCTGTTTATTCCGTCTAATCCCTTCAAGAATAGCTTCTAACTGATCGATAAGGTCCTGTAATTCATCCCAGTCCCAATACTGGGAAAATAATCTCTTTATTGTTGATACGATCTCTTTTTGCTCTATTTTGATAAGCGAGGTGAACTCAGGATGTTTCTCGATCATAGCTTTAGTCAATTCGATTAATTCTTCTTTACTCTTTTTCGCAAGGAGTTGATCAATCGATTCCATTAAGGGCGGTTTGACCTGTTGTAATCTGTTCTTGTATTTCTTCTTGATTGAAAGCCATTTTAACAAGACCGCAGCCGCATGTTTACAGTTGAAATCACACGGACAAGAGCATTCACAGGCTATCTCCCCTTCAGCATCAATCGAGATAGAAACATCGTACTTGTGAGTTCCCTGCACGATACCTTTTATCGTCTGAGAGTCAAGAGGTTCTATTAATGATACGCATCCTTCATCATAATACTCTTCCCCTCTGAGGAAGATAACACTGTCAAATAGGTCATGGACATCGTCAATTGTCAGACTCTCAATAGTTCTAACTTCCATCGTACTCTAAATATCTCTGATCTTTTTTAGTGTTTTCACTGCTTGTCAACAATTCGATCTACTGATTTTACCATAATTTCGCAAACTTTTAGAGAGACACAAAAATCATTTCCGCAAAATTTCCGGTATATTTCCGCTAAAATTTTGCGCCGCATTTGCGCCGCATTTGCGCCGCGTCATTGAATGACATAGTATGTACTTGTACTAACACCTTTTCTGTCAATTAAACCTAGCATTTTAAGAGTAGATAACTCCCTGAGGGACGTATCATCGGAAATGTTGAACAAGTTTGCACATTCCTTTTTTGTTATTCTTCCATTCTTCTGAATATACTCAATTATCTCTCTTTGTCTTTTAGTTAAATTATCTTTTTTTTCTTCAAATTTTTCTTTTGTTGAAAACAACATAACAAGGGTACTATTTTTACTGGATGTTATAACCGGCATCTCTGGATGCAGTGGATGTTGTTTATGTTCCATGATGATTTTATCCCAGCCTTCGCCCATTTCCTCAATATATTTCACTTTGGCTAGAACGGCGGCAATAGTTGGGTTTCTTGAATATTGTTCTCGGGTGATATTCTTTGGCGTAATCCCTGCAGGTAAGCCCCCGATGTTATAGAATTCTATCCGATCATCGAACATTTTGATGATGGTTTTACCGCCTTGGTCTTCGTAGTCTCGATGACATACCGCGTTGGTTACAAGCTCTCGTATAGAAAACAACCCATACTCAGGAATATCTGTTCGCTGTACTTCTCCAGGGATTAATCGTGACATCAGTGCAGTATGTTCAATGATGTAGGCTATGCAATGATCAATTTGTTCAAACAGTTTCCCTGTGAACTCCTTATAGTCTAATTTTTCACCGCTTACCATTTTCCCTTTGTATCTCCCTAAAGAAATATGTGCATTAGCGAAGAACGTTGAAGAATCCTTACCGAAGAGGAGGACTCCTGCGTTCGTTGGTTTATTGTCTTTGATAACTCCTAATGCTTTGAGCAAATCTTGAGGATTACCAACAATCTTCTTTCCAGAGGTTTTTTCATAAAGAGGAATGAATATTTCTGTTAGATATGACCGGTCGATATCGTTCAAAGTAGCGTTTTTACAGATTTCTTCATCCCATCTGTTTCTTTTTTGTTCGAGTATCATCTTCTTTAATTCATCTGGTGGAATGATTCTTTTTTCAGATCCAATTTTTTTATATGCTTTTCCATCTAGAAAATATGGTTTATTGATGCCTTCTGAGATTTTCACTTCAATAAGTGATTTTTCGTTTTCAGTTATCTCTCGTATTTCTGGAATGGTTTCCGGTTTTATCCTTGAACAGATTTGCTGCGATATTTTCCTAAAAGTCTTCTCAGAGACTTGTGTACCGAGGATTTGACCTTTGTTGTCAACACCGAAATAGATAGTTCCACCCTTATGGTTGAGAAAGGCACAGAT
>CAIYYQ010000214.1 GCA_903930505.1 Methanobacteriota archaeon | reverse complement strand
TTTCTATAAGCATTCCGATGCTCTGTTTTATCCTGCACCTATATTTGCCATATCCCAGGTGCCTTTTTTTTATATCGTTTCTTTTTATGCCTTTTTTTCATCGTTTTTTTTATGTAAGGTTTTATAAACACTTTGTCGTTATTTATTTCTAGGGAGATGCCTCAGATGGTGGTGGGTGAAAAGAATCATCAGAAAGTGTCAGATGTGAAATATAGGAAGGTTTTAAACAAGAAGGATCCGTTTGACCAGTTGATTATGGAACTGGGTCAGAAGGGTGTGTTGGATGTCTGTGTCGTGGGAATCGGACAAGAACCGCCGGTTCCTGAAACGCAAGAGTATTCCCGGAAACCAGTTCCTCCGCGGGGGAAGCATACCTCGTAATGTTTCACTGAAGTGCGGTTTCGTTCCTTTTTTTTAGCAGTAATGTTATACTCTGCGAGTAACATACTATTTTTTACACTTATTAGGCTGTTGAAAAATTAAATGAGCCCTCCCAACTTTTCATTTTGCTTGGGAATGCACAAATGAAAAAGGAAAGGAGGGCTAGTCTCAGAAAGATAATCGCAGATATTAATCTTTCACAAATAGAAAACATACTGAAAAACAAATACAAATACCAACCCGGTAAACCTGGTCGACCACCCATCTCACCAACAGGAATGTTCCTCTCCTTTCTGCTGATGTTTCTCCGTATGGAATCCTACCGAGACTACCATGGCTTCCTAGAAAAAGACCAGTTCTGGAGACGACAACTCGGATTCAAAGACAACCCGGATATTGGAAACTACAGCCACTTCATCGAACGCATCGGACTTGACACCTTCGAGCACCTCTTCAACCAGGTCGTTCAACAACTCATCACCAAAGAATTCCTCAGCATCTCCACGATCATCGAAGACGGCTCCATCCTCCCAGCAAACCCGGATGATACAGAAGCTAAATGGGGATGGGACCACATCAAAGAAGAGTACGTGTACGGGTATAAGATTCATGTGATGGTCGACCCGAAAACCGAACTTCCCACAGCGTTCACCATTACCACTGCCAACACCCATGACTCCCAGCAATTCCATGCCCTCTACAAGACGGTCAAAAAATATAATGCCCGATTCCCAACACGGTTCTTCATAGGAGATCTCGCCTTCGACTCCACTACCATACGACAGACCCTGCTGAAAGACCATATAACACCCATCGTCAAAGCATCCAAAACCAGAATCAGACCACACTACCCACAATGGTTCCACGAGAAATACAAAAAACGCACCAGCGTGGAACGATTCTTCTCCCGACTCAAAGAGTACCTTAACCTGAAGAAACTCAACATCTACGGAAAACAAAAACTGGAACTCTACACAACTATTATCCTCACAGGGATGCTTCTCATCGGACACATGAACCATCTGCTCGGTCATTCACCACGCAGCATCAAAACCTTCAAACGATTGTATACCTAAGAACAGAATTCAACAGAACCGTACTTAACTATCAATCTGAGACTACTCCTTATCAACACCCAATAAAAAAGAAGAACAAACCTGAGGTAAAACACTGTAATCATTATGATTTATACAAAATTACTCATTATTACTATCGGCTGTTGAACTTGGTATTATGAAATAATGACTGTTTTCAGAATTCTTCAACAGCCTATACTATTTTTTACACTTATTTTTTTGAAAATGTTTATATAGGTATACTGTTTGCAAGGTTTTGTAGGAAGGCAGAGTTTTGTAAAATAATATGAGGAGAATGTTATTGTACAATCCTGGTTTTCCTCGGAGGTAAAGGAAATGGTTGAATTCGTGAAAGTCTCAAAAAATGGAATCCTCCTAAAAATAAAAGAGGTCTCTGATATGTATCGGGATCGTCCATATCGCTGGGATGAAGACGAATAACCCACCCTTCATCCCCTATCAATTTTTTTTAAATATACCTACAATCAAAGACAATTACCGATGAACCCTATCCAAACAAAGCCATTACGACAGGT
>CAIYYQ010000213.1 GCA_903930505.1 Methanobacteriota archaeon | reverse complement strand
TTTTTGCGATTCGGTAGGTTGATCGTTCTCCTTTGTCGACTTGGTTGATGATCCACCGTATTTTTTGTTTATTCAGCTTCCTCATGGATGCTGAATCGTCTATTTTATTTACTAGGAGAAAGTGATTTCGGGAAAAGACAAAGTTCAGTCACATCATCCATTATCGTATACACAGCAGTAACATCATTATGCTCGTCGAAAGAGAAAAAATCACGGATAACAAAGAACCGCTTCTCACCAGTTTTGGTAATGTATGCTCGTTCATTCGCTTGTGAGTACATAATCTTACTTTGAAGTTTTTTCTCAAATGAAATCTTAGCGGCATTCCGCTCTGTTTCATGAACAAAATCAAAAATAGGTTTCCCAACAACCTCGTCTTTGCGATATCCAAGAAGTTGACACCAAATCTCATTCACATCCGTGATTATCCCAGATGACGACAACGTATGATACGGAACCGGAGCCTTCTCATACAGTTGTTTAAACTTTTTTTCAGATTTTTCAAGAGCTTTTTCCATCTCTTTTTGCTTGCTGATATCTTTAATGATACCAACAGAACCAACTGTTATTCCTTTTTCACTTTTCAAAACACATATGGATATCTCGACATCAAAGGATGCCTTGTCCTTCCCGATCATCTTGGTTTCCATTCGATATTTAATGCCTTTCTGCCGAACGTTTTCCTGACGTATTCTTGTCCATTCCTCCGCAGGATACAACGTGCTGACTGGTTTTAGGTACAATTCCTTTTCATCCATACCTAAAAGTTCTTCAGCATACTTGTTCCAGGATACAATTCGCTCTTTTTCATCGACAAGAGTTATTGCTACTGCGTAGTTTTCAAAGATCGTACGGTACGTATTTTCAATGGTCCCTAGTTCTCCTTCGTTTTTTGTTCGTTTTATATCATCCTCAACCTCATTGATTGTTTTCTTCGGTGTTTCATCCTCTGATTCTCGTAGCATCTGTTGCTCTTCGTAATCACTTTGGGGTTGGGCCTGAAGTATTCCTTGTTTTTCTTTTTCTCCTAAAATCTTTATTAGCTCAGGTTTCCCACTCATAAGACGTCTCCATGAAACATTTTTTAACCGCTATTTCCTTATTTTTTTAAAATTGGGATACAATATAAACTATTACAAATTGGTAACGAATTACCCATTCTCTTTTCCAACCTTCTACAAAACAAAACTACTACCCGGTATATAATTATAATGGAGAATTAATGCTCATATCTTGATTTCTGTTCATCATTATAATGCAGGAGATGTCCGTCTGGTAGATTGTAATTCCGATAAGAACTTCTACATGAGGAAACCTGAATTTTTATTGGTAAACAGCTATCCAAATCTCCGCCCCAGCATATCTTATGAAACCAACAAATGTGTTAACAAATACGAGTCGAAATCTCCCTTCCCGCGCTCCAATTTTTTTTTGCAGAAAGAAAATAATACTACAACGATTATTCATCATTGAAAAAAAAGGGAGGCAAATATCTTGAGACATACAAATAAAAAACTCTATGGATTTTTCATTGTTCTTATTCTTGCTTTTTTTGCACTGATTTCTGGTTGCATCAAAATGACCCATTACATGGTTCCCATGCAGGATAACACACGTCTTGCAACTGATGTATACCTTACGCGAGATCATTCACCCCATGGCGCACTCCTCATCAGAACACCATACAATAAAAATGTATTGATCCCTGTCGGATTTGCCTCTGTTTTGTTGAAAGACTATCCGATGGTAATCCAAGATATGAGAGGACGATTTGCCTCAGAGGGAAACGACACTGGTTTTAGAAACGAACAAACCGATGGTCCAGATACACTCACTTGGATTGCGGCGCAAACATGGTCAAATGGAAAAATCGCAACCATAGGCCCCTCAGCACTTGGGATCCCTCAATATCTTATGGCTGGTGCAAATCCACAATACCTCGCCTGTCAATGCATCCAGGTGGCAACACCAAATCTCTACAAACATGCAATCTACCAGGGTGGAGAATTTCGAAAGGAACTCGTGGAAAACTGGTTACAAAGTCAAGGCAGCATGTATCTGTTGCCAGAGCTGTTCTCTCATGAAAACTACTCACTAGCATTTTGGACAAATGTATCTCTTGATGATAACTGGCCTGATGTGAATGTTCCTGCGATGCATGTCGGCGGATGGTACGACTGTTTCCAACAAGGAATCACTGATGGATTCAACGGCTATCAACATCTTGGTGGTGTTGGCGCCCGCGGAAAATCAAAACTCATACTCGGACCTTGGACACATCAAGGACTGGGGGTTAACACACAAGGGCAATTAACTTATCCTGAAAACGCAAATGATAACTTTACTCTTCAGATGTTTTTTGAGATGGCGGAACAATACACGATGAACGGCCCTGATACATTCAGCAGACGACCAAATGTCACATATTATGTGCTCGGTGATACAAGCATTATTGATGCACCGGGGAACGAATGGCGATATGCTGATGATTGGCCTGTTTTAGCACAGCAGATCTCGTGGTATTTCCAGGATGGTGACCTATTGAATACAACGTTGCCTCAAGACAATATGCCTTATTCTTACTTCTATGATCCAACGAATCCTGTACCAACTATTGGTGGGCAGAATTTGAATATCCCTGCGGGTCCTTTTGATCAATCATCTGTTGAAACGCGAGACGATGTCCTGGTTTTTACAAGCCCCATTCTTACAGAACCCTATGAGGCAACAGGTCCAGTAAAAGCCCACCTCTTTGTTTCTTCAGATCGCACTGACACCGATTTCACAGTGAAACTCTCTGATGTGTACCCCGATGGTCGATCAATGCTTATCACCGACGGTGTTCTTCGGATGCGTAACCGAAATGGGACTGATCACTGGGAACTCATGGAACCAGGAACAATCTACGAAATAGATGTTGATCTTTGGAGTACTTCATATATCTGGAATGCGGGTCATCAGATTCGCGTCGCAGTATCTTCTTCTAATTACCCTCGGTTTCTTCCCAACCCAAACACTGGTGATGCAATGAACACAAACACAACATATGCGATCGCCAACAATACCCTTTATCTTGACGCCATGCATCCATCTTGCCTTATTCTCCCGTGGGTTGAACCAAAAACACCAAGTTCACCACCGCTAAAACCCGGGAAACCGTCTGGTCCGATTAGTGGAAAAACAGGTATTGTTCTTGAATATACGGCAAACGCAACAGACCCGAATGGAGACTCTTTGTATCTTCTTTTTAACTGGAGCGATGGAACAAGCAGCGGATGGATTGGACCCTATGCATCAGGTGAATTAATTACTGTTTCCCACGCATGGAAAAAATCAGGGACGTACAATATACTCGTAAAAGCAAAAGATAACAATGGATCACAAAGTGTGGAATGGTCTGATCCACTAGTTGTAAAAATAACCGGGAAGATGAGAAACGATGATGCACCCCTTAATCGTTTGCAAAAACTTCTTACATCGTTAGAATCGCTTTCTAAACAATAAACCCATGTTGATTTTCCCCATTTTTTTCTTCGAAGATCCGGTGAGTAATCTATCTGTTTTGAATACCCATACCACGATGCTGATGACGACCACCGCAAAAATGGTGACATAAATGATTCCTGCGATGACAAGAGTATAATCATCAAAGAGCAACGCACGCGCCGCCATCATCGGATGCGAAAACGGTATCGCAAACACAAGTGTTTTGAGGGCAATGGGGAGGGTATCAAAATCAGTGAACATCGTCAGAAACATAGGGATAAGTGCAAGCATCGTGATGGGAAACGTAAGGGTTTGCGCGCTTTTGTAGCTTTTCGCAAAGGTCCCAAGAAGCATGCACAATGCAAGTCCAGCAATGAGCGTGACAAAAAGAGAAATGCCGATCAACAGGAATTTTGTTGAATTAAGAACAAGACCATACGCAGCAAGGTTTATTCCTCCGGACATCTGTAATCCTTGGAGATAATAGCCCATACCAATCATATAAATGACGGCTAGGAGAAGACCGATGACTGCCGCAGCAACAATTTTTCCGGTGACAATACTTGTGCGTTTTACTGGGAGTGTAAGCAATGTTTCAAGGGTTTTGTTTTCTTTTTCAAGCGCCATCGATGTAATGACAATGCTGCCTGACATGATGATGATCATCATCATAATAATGGGGATGAATAACGACTGAGACGAAAGCATACTCATGATAATGTTTGGGGAAAGACCGGTGAACTCCCGATTTTTGAAATAGGTGGTTTCAATGCGTTGTGTCGGTGAAAGAACAATGGTTGCATTGACCGATGTATTGTGTTGGATAAGTTGTCGTGAAATATTTGTGTTAATGTTTGCGATAAGCGCCTCTACAACACTTGATGAAATCGTATCAAGAAGTCCAGCTCCTTTCATAATCCAGTATACTTCAATTGACCCAGGTTGATTATTCATGATCTGTTCTGTGAAATTCTCCGGGATGATAATAAGCGCAACACCGTCTTTTTGTGTAACAGCATCCAACCCAGCTTTTTTATCAGATAAAGACGAGGAATTAAACACCACGTTTGCGTGTGCATGAAGTGTGTCGTTTGCAATCATAGAAAACGTGCTGTTACCTTCGTTGATCACACCAATCACCGGTGGTTCTGAAGCTTGTTCCTGTACCCCTTGTATGCTGTTTCCCATAGTACCAAAAATAAGCGCCATGATGATAATCGGCAGAAACGTTGCTGGTGTGAGAAGTTCTTTTATTTCTTTTCCGATGATGTTACCCAGTGCGCTCATTGGACCACCTGCGTGAAGACTTCTTCTATATTTCGCGCATTATATTTCTTCATAAGATCCTGGGGTTTTCCTTCTTCGACGATTATACCATTTGCAATTAATGCAATACGGTCACAGAGGAATTCAACCTCAAGCATGTTATGCGATGAAAGAAGAATCGTTGTACCTTTTTGAGCGAAGGTTTTAATTATTTTTCTGATTTCCTGAGCATTTAATACATCAAGCCCGGATGTTGGTTCATCAAGAATAGCAAGCTTAGGATCAATCATGAGCGCACGTCCGATGAGAAGACGTCTCATCATTCCTTTGCTGTATGTGTCCACACGATCGTTGATGCGTTCACCAAGATTCGTGATTTCCACTCCTTTTGTGACGATACTTTTATTCTGTTTTGGATCAAAAAAATTTGCGATAAATTGCAGATATTTTTTCCCAGTGAGGTTTTTATATGCACCAGCATCCTCCGGAAGGTAACTGATGAGTTTTCTGATTTCTTCAGGGTGTTTACTGAGATCATGACCTGCAATGGTAATTGAACCCGAGGTGATCTGAAGAAGCGTAGAAATAATTCTCAATACCGTTGTTTTTCCTGCGCCGTTCGGGCCGATAAGACCAAAGATTTCTCCTTCGTTTACCGTAAAAGATATTCCTTTTACGGCTTCGATGGATCCATAACTTTTCACGAGGTTATCGACTACTATAGTTGTCATACTCGCCCTCAATATTCTTTGTTATGAAATAGATAATAGGTTTTAAGTTTATTCTATAAATACGCAGCATTGCACAAAGATTTTAGGTATACGCGACAATTCTGCTGCAACCATAATAGTATAAAAGGAAAAAAAACATTTGAGAACACATAGGGCAATAAAAGAAAATATATGAGGTATTATTGAATATGGATAAAACATCGTTTTTACGAGGGCTGACACGAAACATTATCATCCTTGGGTTCGTCAGCCTTTTTACGGATCTGAGCAGCCAGATGGTGTTTCCGCTGATTCCTTTGTATTTGATTTCCCTTGGCGCTGGTGCGTGGGTTGTAGGACTTGTGGAAGGCGCAGCAGAGACCACAGCATCATTACTTAAGGTGTTTTCCGGGTACTGGTCTGATAAAATCAACCGACGGAAACCATTTGTATTCGCAGGATACAGTTTATCCACAATCACAAAACCGTTGTTTGCGTTAACCACTTCATGGCCGTTTATCCTCCTCGTACGTGTTACGGAACGTGTGGGAAAAGGAATCCGCGAGGCACCACGCGATGCAATTGTTGCGGAATCCGCTGATGCATCAGTACGAGGAAAAGCATTTGGGTTTCAACGAGCCATGGATGGCCTTGGCTCAATAATTGGTGCAGTTCTTGCATTTATCCTATTGCCGATATTGCTCTATAAAAACATATTTCTGGTAGCATTTCTCCCAGGAATCATCGCGGTACTCTGCATTCTCTTAATTAAAGAACAAAAGAAATCAAACGTGTCAACAAAAAAGGCTACTATATCATTTAAAGTGAGTATGAAACTGTTGCCCAGAAACCTAAAATTGTTTATTATTGCATCAACGATCTTTGCTTTAGGGAACTTCGGGTACGCGTTTCTATTGCTTAAAGCAAAAAATATTGGATTGAGCGATGAAAGGACAATTTTACTGTATGTGTTATTTTATATGATTTATACGATGTGTACAATTCCTGCAGGAGTAATCTCTGATAAAATTGGGAGAAAACCGGTCCTCATCACAGGATATATGCTGTTTGCTGCACTTTCCATTGGTCTTTTATTTGTTTCTCAATTAAATACCCTGGTCATCATCTTTATTATCTACGGGGTGTTCTTTGCGATGATTGACGGGGTGGAACGCGCGTTCGTTGTTGATCTTGCACCAACGAATTTAAAAGGAACTGCGCTTGGAACATTTCATACGGTAACCGGTCTTATTGCACTTCCCGGTGGTCTTCTTTTAGGTTTACTCTGGGATACGTTCTCACCAAATACAACGTTTCTTTTTGCATTCATACTAACTGCGTGTTCACTTCCATTACTTGCAGTAATTAAACAGATAAAAAAAGTTGAATTACCTTGAAAAGCGATCTCTAAGAATGCATAATGGAAAAAACCAACACGGTTAAATTTTTTTAAACATACACTGTTATATCTTTAAAATATCTTTGGAATAAGCCGCCAGGGAACTTGTTTCATATACTCTTTGTATGCATCCCCATACTGACGTGTAAGTAGTTTTTCTTCATCGATAATACTCCAAATCATGATCGGGACCGCAATCGTTGCAATAAGAAGCGCTGCAACTGAATAAAAGAAGAATGCAAGTCCATATCCAACAATGAGCAACGACGTGTAATGAGGATGCCTGATGTATCGAAAGATGCCACCGGTCACAAGCTGACCACGAAATGTTTTATGCCAGAAAATCTCCCATTTAAAATACACAAAAGTACCAAAAAGAAAAATAAGAATCCCCGTAAAAACTGAGAACACAATCGGGACCGGAATCATCCACACATGATAAAACGCGGTGAGAGGACCAACAAGAATCATAAGGAGAAGTGGCGCGTAATGAACAATGAACAATGCACGAAGTTCTTTTGGGGGCCGATAGTGAAACATACAGAACTTGATTACGCGAAGGTAATACCGCCTTTGCTGATTTTTATATCCTGGGGTCGCAACGTGTGTTTTGTGGATCGCATTTTCATAACAGAGAGTTTCCGCCGATCCATCGTTGGATCTACGCTAAGAGTAATAACGCCGTCTGCAAGAAACTCAGAGATACCATCACGAGAGAGAAACTGGGAACCAACAGGAAGTTCCGATGTAATAATCGAGGTTGCCTGTGAGGTCTCCAGTGCATTAACAATGTAGTGAAGATGAAGCCTGCGAACCGGGAAGTTTTCATCAGTTGAGAAATCCTCAGGGGTGATAATATTGATGTCGCTTGTTTTTACCTCAGGGTTTTTTATGTAAATAGGCATCTCAGATAATGGAGTGATGGAGTCAAGGACGATACGATCGTATCGCTCGGAGAGGATTTCGTTGGTCATGGTTTCATAGATTAGTTTTTTGTTGATGTTGAGGAATAAGAATTTGATTTGTGCTTTCTCAATCCAGGGTTGGAAATCAAAACCAAGTTCCCGGGCCTGGGTAAGGAGTCCTTCTACTTTTTTGTCAAGGGTAAGAAACAGGCATTTTTCGCCACTTTTTACTCCTTCGTAGAGAAAATGGTAGCAGACGATGGTTTTTCCTCCGCCTGGTGGCCCTGAGACAAGTGTAATGGTGTTTTTCGGTAGTCCGCCTCCGAGCAGATCATCTAGACCTGTAATTCCTGTTTTAACGCGTTGTATTGTGCTCCCTTCGCTTGCGTTAATGTTTTTTGTTAGAGGTAACATACAAAATGGAAACGATTAGCATATATATTTATGTTGTTCTTTTAAGGTAAAACAGTTTTCATTTCTTGTGGCAGCTAAAACCATGGTTTTTGTTGTCACTATTATA
>CAIYYQ010000212.1 GCA_903930505.1 Methanobacteriota archaeon | reverse complement strand
CCCATACCCGTAGTGCTTGTTAACAACAGCCCTGCAATAACGATTGTTATTGCTCCGATTAATATTTTTCTATTCATTTTTCGTTTTCCTCCTATTGTCTTGTTTCTTTTTTTTATTATACATACTATAATTCCTGACACGTTTCATAAGATATTTCCCGCAGCACAATTTTATTATACATTATTTTATATATTAATAGTGCACTTTCTTATATTTAAATGTTTCGTTAAATTAGTAAGTATATTTATAAATGAATAAAAATTATGGCAAGAGCAGTCTACATCAAAGAAAAAAAATCAAAGAGAAACAAGAAGCAAGATTTGAAAAAAAATCTCCAACAATCAACAAACAAAAAAATCTGGAAAAAAAACAAGATTTCAATGTCAGAATACCTTCATTTTTTTTCTATCACTCACTATCAAACAATAAGATAAGGATCAAAGCAATAAAAAAAGAAAGATGGGGAAGAATCAACCGTTTTGGTATCATCCGCATGGAACTCTGTTTACAAAAAAGGATGAACGGCATCCGAATTGCATTTCAAGATCAAGAGAAAAAAAGTACATAAAAAAAAATTAAAAAAAAAGAAAGAGGGGGAAGAAACAACCCTCATAGGGTGTTGTTCTTCCAATCGGTTTGTTTCTGTACTACCTAGATCCGTTTCTAGTCACCAATGCGCGCGACGAATGGGTCGATATCCGCGAAGCTGACCGCGTAGTTCCAGTTGCAGTCTGCGGTGAACCAATACAGGGCCGAGGGCCATGTTGCATGACCGCTGAGTGCTGCGACGAATGGGTCTATATCCGCGAATGTGACCCTACCATCGAGGTTTATATCACCGGTTTTGAACATTCTCACGTTGCGTGCAACTGATGGGTTGCTTGGTGTACCGGTTGTCCCATGTTTCACGGTGACGGTAATGTTGTATCCTCCATAGTTGTAGATGGCGTATGTGTGGGTTGCTGATGCTGCGCCAGAGACTGGCCCAACTACCGTGTTATTGCTGCTGTCGCCCCAGGAGAACGTGAAGTACAGGTCGCTGCCTACTTCCGTGGAAGTGCTTCGGTACGTGTATGGTAGTCCTGTGTATTTGCCTGGGTATCCGCCGATTCCCTTGTACAAGTCACCTGGGTAAATATGCCAGGCTGTAGTATCATTTACTTGCGAGGGTGCTGGTGGTTGGTTGGGTAAATAGGTGACATCAATGGTGTTGACATGGCCGACGGGGTTAATGATGTCGTCGAAGAGTTGTTCGGTGAAACCAGAGTAATCAGGATTCCCAGGGTTTGGTTCGCTTGCGGTGACTCTTAGGGTTGCGTTGGTCCAGATGTCAAATCCGAGGAGTAGTTTCATGAAGTAGTTTTCTCCGACAATGGTCGCACCAGGGATCACGCCGCCGTAATCTGGGTCGAGGTTCTCGACAACAACTGATGTGGGTGCTGCAACGTCTCCCTCAGGGTAGTAGACTGTTCCTTTGAGGAGCACGGTTAGGAAATCATAGTGTAACCATGTTATAATATCGCCTGATTGGAAAGGAGCGTGTTTGTATTCCCAGATAAGTGCTTTTCCATCTGAACACGCATTG
>CAIYYQ010000211.1 GCA_903930505.1 Methanobacteriota archaeon | reverse complement strand
GGTATCATCAACCGGGTTCCATTCAAACGCTTTCCGGGACATGATCCCATCGACCTCTTTATTGTAACCCTCAATTTCATCAACAGACAATACACGCCGTATTCGCTTCCCCTTCCGCTCAACCGCCATCTGAATCAGCACGATATCAAGGTTATCCATAAACGTTTTCGGGATGCTAATCGGATGACCCGTAAACCGCTGAATAACCTTTGTGACACTTCCAGCATGAAACGTCGTAATCACAGGATGACCAGTCTGCATCGCCTGAAATACGACACGCCCCTCAATTCCTCTTGTTTCACCAGGGATGATATAATCAGGTCGAGATCGAAGACCAGCGCGAAGCAGATCATCCATCTCAATGTGCCCTTCTTTTGGTCCAGTGGATTTCGTAAGTAGCTGCTGCCACACTGCATGAGGCACCTGAACCTCAGGGGTGTTTTCGACAGAAAAAATCTTTTTCTCAGGAGGAATAAATGGGATAATCGCGTTTGCTGTTGTTGTTTTCCCAGATGCAGTTTCACCGCAGACAAACAAACTTCGCCCATATTGCATACAAAGCCATAGATATGCAGCAACACCAGCATCGAACGTCCCCCAGCTTATCAACTGTGTCACACTAATCGGTGTTTCACTGAATTTACGGATCGTCATCGTCGGCCCTTTCAGACTGACATCTTTACTGTGGATGATATTCACTCGACTCCCATCAGGAAGCGTCCCATCTGCGATTGGTTGTCCTTCACTCACAGGGCTTCCGATTTTCTCGGCGAACTCCTGGGAAAAAGTATTTGCCCACGTTTTATCAATATGAATGTTGGTTTTTGTCATATCAAAAATCTTATGGATTAAATGTACGTTTTCCCCGGTGATAATATGAATATCTTCAAGATAGGGATCCCGCATAAACGGTTCCAGAGGACCGCCACCAATGATATTTTTTGTGATATCATAATCGATGTCTATTTTTTCAACAGAGGTGACTCTCACCTTTCCCCTTTTTACTTTCGCATCTGTTGCCCGTTCATCAACAATCACGATTTGATCTAATAGTTCCTTAATCGCTTGTTTTATCTCATCATCGGTTTTCACCCCTTTCCGAAACGGGGCTTTCTCGTAGATCAACTCAAGAACCGCATCACGTTTCTGTTTTTCTAGATCGTTTAACTCGGGTTCAATCGCATGATATATTTTTTCTTCCATATCTTGTGTTTTGTAGATGTGGATGAACACCACACCTTTCGTTGGATAGATGATGTTCGGAAGTTTTTGTTCTTTTAAATCTCGAGGTAATTTACTATAAAACGTTGGTGCATCCATCTTCTTTTTAACATCATCAATATATTTCTTGAGATGAGGATTCTCCTGAATCAGTTTCTCCTCTTCTTCTTTTGCCATCTTCGTCATCGGTTTTTTTCTCCTTTAGAATGCGACACCGCTGGATTCAATGGTGAGTCCAACACCGGGTTTCACAGAAAACGTGGTCATTGGTTCGTATTTAAAACGTGCTCCGTTGAATTTCTCAAGATAGATGTTGTGGACAATGCCGATCCCAGGCATTGCCTCTCGTGAAACACGAAAATTAAGACTTGTGATTATTTTAAACGCCCGGTGGATATTTTCGTTCCATTCACTTGGATTCGCAGTCACGAAGATAGTTTTTCCAGACCCTGTTAATCGATTAAAAAAATTGGTGAGATCAACAAGATTTTCTTGCGTTAAACTCTCTTTTAATAGCGTGGAAAGTGAGTCGATGAAGATAATCTCCGGTTCAAAAATTTTTTTACCAGTAAGTAATCCTTCGAGAAATGTGCTTTTTGGAAGGGTTTCCGCAAGTGTTACCTCCGTAGAGATGAAAAAGAATTTCCCAGACATCAGAAATTTTCGAATATCATACCCAACTGAAGCGGTCTGACGAAGGAAACTTTTTATAGTAAATTGAGTCGATACATACGAACAAGTACTCCCATTTTTTAACAGAGCGTAGCAGAATCTCTGACAAAAGATGCTTTTCCCGGTGCCTTCTTTTCCTTCGATAAGAATCAAGGATCCATTGGGCACGACTTTTCCAAATCTTTCGGCAAACCCATCTTTTTCCCCTTTTCGTTCCAATACAAGTGATTTTACTTCTTCCATACTACCTTCATATCCAATTGTTAAATGATAAAGTTAAATTCATTTTTAACTGCTAACGGTCCAACAACTCTGAGCGTATGATCCCCACCCTTGAGGATTTTGTTAATGTACAGTTCCGTCACGCTAGAAACTGATAAGGTATTTTCTTCGAAATAGTACAGTTCAATTGCGATGATGTCCCCGTCGATAAACACCTGAAATGTTTCATTGGTGGTTGAAAGTTTTTTTCCTCCGATGTTTTTCATGTAGAAGATATAATAATCCCCTGATTTTGGAATCTTTACTGGGTCATTGATTATGGTGAACTCTGTATCGAGTTGTTCTTGTACGCGATCTCCGCGATCTGAGAGACTAGTGGTTACGTTCATGGTGACAGCAATGAATATACCTGAAACTATTCCGGCGATGATGACCGCAGAAATAAAGAAAATGAGATGTGTTCCGGTAAGACTAAATCCCATAGCAATCCCTCATGGTATCACATACTCCGTGTAATCCGATATTCCATTGTCTGCAACCACTTTCACCCGTTTTGATCCTGAACCAGGTACGTTTGTAACTGTGAAATGGACAATATTTTCCGGGTAGAGGTATGATTGAGAACTGGTGAATTGATGTTTTGTTCCATTCAGCATAATAACAAAATCACTTGTTTCCAATGTTATACTTCCTGTATTTTTTATGGCTATGTTGTAATCGTAGTTAGGTCCATTCGCTTGTGTAGCGATAGAGGTGATATTGATATTGGTGTGAACTTGTTCGATCATTCTATTTTTCAAATCATCGTAAGAGTC
>CAIYYQ010000210.1 GCA_903930505.1 Methanobacteriota archaeon | reverse complement strand
GATCTAGACTTCTTATCTACTTGGTATTGTTCTTTACGCTCATTTAGAAAGTGGTTAAAAACGTAGCGGATACATCCAAAGTGCTTATCCAATAGAGTTTTCTGCTCTTGGTTAGGCATTAATTCAAAATGATATGTCCGAAATATTGTTTTCATCTATTAGTAAATAGTCTGATTTTTTACAAAGATACATCTTTTTCGTATAACCGTTACATTTTTTTGTAAATATTTCCATTCATTTTGAGAAACATTCACAAAAAAATTTCACTACTATGTCCAAAAAATCTAATTACATCAGCACAAATCGCTCAAAACATTACCTAAAATGTCATTTAATATTAGTTACTAAGTATCGCAAAAATATCTTAGTCGGTCAGTTAAATGATGATTTAAAAAGCATTTTTCAATCTATTGCAGATAGCTCTGATTTTGAAATTGAGGTTATGGAAACCGACCAAAATCATATTCATTTCCTTATCCGCTACATACCTCGTTTATCTATATCCCAAATGGTTCGTAGGCTTAAACAAGAATCTACTCGTCAAATTTGGCTACTACATCCAACATTACTTCGTCAAGAGTATTGGTATCAGCAAATTTTTTGGAGCGATGGATATTTTGTTTGTTCTATTGGTGAAGCATCACCAGATACTATTCGTGAGTATATCCTCTCACAGGGTTAAGTCGCTTATATCCCACCCACGTAAAAACGATGGGTGGGTTTTACGCTCCATAATATAAAATAGAAATAGACCGAAGGGAAAATGATGGAAACTACACCCCTGATAATTGCAGGTTTGTAACATCCTCAAGAAACTGTCAAAACAAAAGGAGGATACAGTCAAATAACACAACTGGATACAGGGGTGTCTTTTATAGAAAAGATACAAAAAAATGGAGATGTACTATTCAGTTCAACGGTAAATATTACAGATTAGGACAATTCTCCACACCCATCCAGGCCGCCGTCGCCTACAACGCCTTCGTGATCGAACACCACACATTTCACCCCCTTAACATTATTCCTAAACCCGAAAAACATTTAGATACGTTATAAACTACATTCATTATAAATTAGAACTCAATGCAATACAAAAAACTTTCAAAAGGCTTGTCGGAATTGAATATTTTAACCATATTTTTGTAAGCATGAAAACCAAGCGCAAACCGATTGACGGAACCTACACGAATTATAATGGTGACATTATTCATGTTTACGGGACAGAGGCCGAGGTGATTGTATGGAATGACAAGAAGCCAACTTTCAAACAGATTAAGCGGGTAAAACTTGGTTGTTTCCTGTACAAAAAATATATGTACTACCTAACCGATTTTAAATAATTTTATCTTATGGACACGATCTCTCAGTTTATCCGCGCACATCACACCGTGCTTGTCATTATTGCCATTCTTTTGGTCCCATCCCTTATCACGTGGCTGTTGCTGTTTTTGCATTGCAAACACGTTGACAAGTTCCGCGCTCAGATCAAGGAGGGGCAGCCTGTGTGTTTCTTTATCGACGAGGACCGGGTAATCGGGGTTGCAGTTATTGTCAGCGATAATGGCGTCACGATCAATTCGGTGTATGGGCAATACGTCCGAAACATTAGTGAAATTTACCCAGTATAGTATTAACAATCAAACAGTATAATTATGGAAAAACTTCTCTCAATCCTCAATTCATTCAACCTGGGTGACGTGATCACGCAGGGGTTGAACTTCATCGACGCCAACCCGTTTCAGATATGGGCAGCCGTAACAACAACACTCTTTATTTTCTTCATGGCACTATATACAGATAAGGTAGTAATGTACCGCCACGCCAAGCAGACCGCCAAAGACGCAGTAGAACGGGCGAACAACTGGGAACTGTCTTATGGTCACATTAAAGAGGCGTGGAAAGACGCAAAAGCAGACTATGAAAAATCCGCAGGAGAATTCATTACCGAACTAAAGAAAAGCAAGGCTGAATACGAAGTCAAGTTCGATCAAATGCAGCAGCTACATAAGACTAACATGGAATCTAAGCATGAATTCTGGGGTAACCGGATCGAGGAACTGAAAGCGGAGATATTCGCCATGAAGGATGAACACCGCAAGGAAGCGATCACCAAGGCGATTGAACACCAGAGAGTGACCCATGTTCCGGTGGACCTGATTGAGATG
>CAIYYQ010000209.1 GCA_903930505.1 Methanobacteriota archaeon | reverse complement strand
CTTTGCAAAGAGGCGGGCACAACAGTGCAATCCTACTTTTCCTCGGTCAACAATTGCTGAATATCCCTTGATTACGCCTTCATCTTCCATTATGGATATCCTGTCACGTACTGTTGATTCTGACCTGTTTATCGCTTTGGCAATGTCTTTGTAGGTCATCCTTCCATCTTGTTGCAACAGATACAGTATTTTCTTATTCATTTCATCTATGCGCATTAGGACACCTCTGCGAAGAACAATGTGAAGTCTCAAAAGAGTTGATAAATACCTATGTAGTGAAATTTTTTTGTTACGCTGTTCTACATCAAAAACATCTGCACAACAACAAATTGCTAGCATAAACGCGCACACATCGCTTTGTTGTGTCTGTCAGACGAGAAACTAAGGTGGCCTTCGTCAGGAGGATTTGAAGAAGAAAAACGCCAAAAAACGTATGTAGTGACAGAGTTAATGTGGCAAATATGTCTGAACTGAGCGCTTCGCAAGCAGAGGTTCTTCACGACAAAGTTGTTAGAAAAGCAGGCGAGACCATATTTAAAAAATACAAGGTTGTCATGAATATAACGGGGAAAAACGTTGCTAGCATCGCTAATGTCGAATCTAGGAGAGAAAATATTTGTTTCAATTTATGCAGTTCCAAGATACAAACAAGAAATATGTAAATTGCTCTATGACGAAAGCGGAGACTCACAACATATATCAGGTGGTCCGCAAATTAATCGTGAGATGAACAAACTTGTCGAAAAGAAATGGATTAAAAAATTAACAGATAAAGAAATTGAAGAAGAGTATCCTGATTTACATAAAATTGGAGACAAAAGAGCGAAGCAACGGCAATATTATATTGCAAATAGGGATAAATTGTTTGAAATAATATCCTTTGAATTAAAAAAACACAATATCTTGACAGCGGAGGAAGAAAAAACATTAAAAAAATTTCTTAACGAGTATTGGATATATCGTTTCTATTGTTATGATTCATTTGTGCTTAAGAAAAATAACATTACCGGAGGACTCGAATTAATTTTAGATCTGATAAGCTGGGAATGCATTCAACGATTACGTTTGGATGCATTGAGTAAAAACTTGCATTACCTTGCTAAAGATAGCCAAAAAGACATCCAGGATTATGAGATCTGGAGAAAAAAAATAAGTATTTTTTCAGGAAATCTTCCCGATTGCCCTCTTGATGAATCATTAATGAAAAAGCTGTGTAATATCTCAAGTAATGTCATAACGATGTTGCCACCTGATGCAGCTTTGCCTGATGCTGCAGCGTATATACAAGATAAAATGTTGTTACTAAATGAATACAAAGAACGAAATAAAAAACCTGTTTTGACTTACTCACGGGCTTATCCTGATTTTTGGGAATTACCTAATAAAATGAAAAAAAGAAATCCTGCTGTTCAATTAAATAAAAATCGTAGGATTAAACAAACATAGAAATCTCTGGCCAGAAACTCAACTGATACAATGATGGCCCACCGGTGCAGCTGGAGCTCACAGATCCATGGTACGCCATCTGAAACAAATAAAAATCATTTTTTATAGTCAATATCGACTTTAAGTTTGAAAAAATTCGGACAAGATTGATATTTTATTTTACCTTTTTTTGATCCTTCATAACCAATGCATTTTTCCGGCCCTTCCCAATGAGTTTCTTTTTTCTTGACCATGAAGTTCAATATATGCAAGACAGAAAACCCACCATTATAACAGAGATCATTACTGCAACGAACACGTTCACAAATGGTTTTCTCAGTGAATCCTCTCTTATTGCAATCTTCGTCGCGTAATCCAATGCCGTATCCTCTTCCTTTTTCAATGTACTCAACATGTAATGATTGAATTTCAGGATAATCAGCCATGATTTCTTTTGATATTTCATCAGAGGTTTTTATGATCATAATATATCTAATTGGATTGGTGCTTAAATTTTTTTTCTAAAAAATTAAAAAAAAGAGTGAGAGATATCCGTGTCCTCACTCTTTAATCACTTCTATTGGTTTTTCCGGTATCACCCCGAAGAGATCAAACATAACGTCTGTTCGCTCAGTCTCAATGAATTCTTTGACATGTGCGATTTTATCATCTAGAACACCGAGTGCTTTTTCATCGATCAATTTCCTCGAATGCGCCATCAAGACTATCTGTTGGATATAGTTCAGTGCATTGAGGGGATCCTGGAAGTTGAACTGTTCTAACTCCTTTTCTGAGTATCTATCACTCATTGTTTTTCACCTATTCCTCATCTAATTTTGTTTTCGGGACAAATATATACTGGATGAGTTGTTCCCCTTTTGATGTCTCACAGTATTGCATGATCTTTAGATTCTTTGAACTGTCGTCCTCATGCAAGTCTTCTTTCAATGTCTGTATTACTTCTGCGTGGATCGGAATCTCATAGGTCCGATTAATTTTTAATTTCTTTTTCTCCATAGTTTTTATCTCCTTTTTTTATTATTTATCTTTTATTTTGGTTAATTCTAAATTCAGAAATTTAGAGTTTTCATATTTTTTCATCTCAAAACGAATTTCATTTCCGCAATGAGGGCATTTGAATGTTGCACTGTCGCATACATATTCAGCCATTTTTTTTTCATCTCCGATATTTCTTTTTCTCAAGTTCAGCGATCTTCGCCTCCAACGTCTGCAGATGCTGCAGCAACGAATCAAAAGTCTTAGTATCCTCCAGCTGCTTCAACGCAGTCTTGCTTGTCTTCTCATAAGCCATCACAGTCGGCAGATCCAACGGAATCCCACAATGAGGACATGCCTTAGACTCAGGGCTGTTCTGAATGCCACACCTGGGGCATGTAATGGCCTTAAACTTGCTGTCCTCAGATGCCTCTTCGTCTACAAGCCCATTGAGCTTGAGTATCGCACTGTCCATGTCACGACCGCTCAGATGCACATACGTCGCAGCCTCACGACTGGCGGGTATCCACCCCATATATTGACATAGCTGGGCTTCGGTGAACATCTTTGCGAGCTCTGTGGCCCGGCTATGCCTGAAATGATGGGGGTTAACCGGTTTGTTTATCTTCGCTTTCTTGGCGAGATCCTGCAGCATGTACCGGAATGTTTGATAATCGATCTCCTTGCCTTTTTTCTTTGACCACATCCCGCAGAAAAGCATACTGTTTTTATTGTCACGATCCGGGTGTCCCCGCTCAACCCACATATTGATTGCTGGTGTGCTTGCGATGAGTCGTATTTTCCGTGGCCCTGTTTTACCATCAAGCATGATTTTCATGCCGTATTTATCCGGCTCAACGTCTTTCAATTTGAGGTTAAGTAGTTCGCCTATACGCCCTCCGGATTCATACAGTATCAGAACGAAACATCGATCACGAAGGTTATTTGCTGCGTCAGCGAGTTTTTTCACATCGTCGATGCTGAGAAGTTCACTGGGTTTTTTCCTGCGTTCCCGCTTTATTTCTGTGCTGATCCATTTGACTTCCGCCGGGTATTGATGTTTGTCGAACTGTTGCCCTTCTTGTTCACGCAGCCATTTCACGAATCGTTTGATGATTATTTTGAAGTCTCGTTTTGTCCATTCAGTATAATCAGCGTTGTTCACCTTGCCGCAATAGTTTATGATATCCTGTTTTGTGAGTTTCGAGAAATCTTTGCTGTTGAGCAGTTTGCTGATCGTACCAAACGTGTAGATGTATTTACATTGTCTCACGCG
>CAIYYQ010000208.1 GCA_903930505.1 Methanobacteriota archaeon | reverse complement strand
TGAAGGTATTGATCTTGGAGAAGGAAAAGGTATACGCAAGCAGCTTGACGAGAAACTTAACGAATTTAAGAAACACAAAGGATACTCATCAGATACAGAAATATCTGCCGATGAACTTAAACTTCTCTCTGAAGAATTTAAGACAATAGTTAAAAATGCTCTTGGCAAACCTTTCCCTGATGATGCAAAAGAGCAGCTCGAAGGTTCAATCAAAGCTGTTTTCAAGAGCTGGAACGGGAAGAAAGCTGTCTCTTACCGCAAAATTGAAGGAATACCTGATGACTGGGGTACGGCTGTGAACGTGCAGGCTATGGTATTTGGCAATATGGGAGATTCTTCTGCAACTGGTGTTGCTTTTACCCGTAACCCTGCAACCGGTGAAAACCTTTTCTATGGTGAATGGCTGGTAAATGCTCAGGGTGAAGATGTTGTTGCAGGTATAAGGACACCCAGCCCGCTTAACGATGACACTAAGAACGAACAGAACAAGCATCTCAGCAGCATGCAGGAAGCAATGCCCGGAACCTACAAGGAACTTTGCGATATCCGTAATATCCTCGAGAAATCATTCCATGACATGCTTGATATTGAATTCACAATTCAGGAGAATAAGCTTTATATGCTCCAGTGCCGTGCCGGTAAGCGCACAGGCACAGCTGCCTTGAATATGGCTATGGATATGTTTAAAGAAGGACTGATTGATGAGAAAACAGTTGTGATGAGAGTTGATCCGTCACAGCTTGATGAGCTACTTCATCCTATATGCGATCCTACTGTTGAGAGTAAAGTGAAAATTGCCGTAAAAGGATTACCGGCAGGACCGGGAGCAGCAGTTGGAAAAGTAGTTTTTACTGCTGAAGATGCTGTTGCATGGTTTCGCAAAGGCGAAAAAGTTATCCTGCTTCGTGAGGAGACAAATCCTGAGGACGTTGAAGGAATGCGTGCAGCCGAAGGTATTCTTACGGCTCGCGGCGGAATGACTTCACATGCCGCACTTGTTGCACGTGGTTGGGGCAAATGCTGTATTGTAGGTGCAGGTGGTCTCCATGTTGATGCTTCCGCAAAGAAAGCTAAAATTACTGGTACCGATATCGTAATTAAAGAGGGTGATCTTCTTACACTGAACGGAACAAAAGGCAATGTTTATATTGGTGCCCTGAAACTCATGGATGCCACTGAGAATCCACGTTTTCAGGTCTTTATGAAGATTGTGGATAAATATCGTAAGATGGGTGTCCGAACAAATGCAGAAACACCTGAGGACGCAATTGTTGCGCGTAATTATGGTGCAGAAGGTATCGGACTTTTCCGTACTGAACATATGTTCTATGGAAAAGGTTCAGAACAGCCACTTTTCCTTCTCCGCAAAATGATCCTCAGCGCAAATGAGGTTGAGCGTCGTAAAGCCCTTGACGAACTCTTCTCTCATGTGAAAAAAGATATGAAAGCCACAATGGCAGCTATGGACGGATTGCCGGTTACATTCAGACTTCTTGACCCTCCTCTCCATGAGTTTGTACCGCAAGGTGCAGAAAAACAGGAAGAACTTGCAGAAGCCCTTGGCATTAAGAAAGAAGATGTAGCAAAACGTGGTGAAGCGCTGCATGAATCAAACCCGATGATGGGTCACCGTGGTGTTCGTTTGGGAATCACGTATCCTGAGATAACGGAGATGCAGGTACGTGCAATGTTTGAATCCTCCCTGGAACTGATAAAAGAGGGGAAAAAACCTCATCCCGAATTAATGGTCCCGGTCACTTGTGATGTTGCAGAACTTGATAATTCTAAAAAAGTTGTTGACAGAGTATACGATGAAGTCTGCAAGAAATTCGGTGTTAAAAGCATTGAGTACAAATATGGTACTATGATAGAGATACCACGTGCCTGTCTCCTCTCCGACCGTATGGCAAAATCAGCAGAATTCTTCTCTTTTGGTACAAACGACCTGACACAAATGACATTTGGTTTCAGCCGTGATGATACCGGAG
>CAIYYQ010000207.1 GCA_903930505.1 Methanobacteriota archaeon | reverse complement strand
ATTACCTAACAATACTATAATTATTATAGTATATAAATGTTAATGTACATTTAGTATCTGTTTTATCTGTTATACACTAGAAAGAAGGTTTGTTTCGATAAAAGAAAGGATTAAAAATATATTAACTATTTATATTAAAAAAAGATATGGGGGATTGTTCTATGCTAAAAAAAATATTTGGGATTTGTATCGTCTTATTTTTTTTAAGTATCTCCATATTTCCTGCGCAAGCCTCATCAGGAAACATTCTTCCAAAGGGCAGAATACGAATAAGTGATTTTCAAGTACCGGATCTGGTGAATGGCGGAGAACAGTTTTCTGTGAATGTTACAATAACGAACGACCGGTTTCTCCCGATTCGTATTCAGATACGTATTGATTTATTAGATGGATTGCTTCAACTCATTAAAAAAGATGTCGGAGAAGGACCTTTTGTAATCTGTCCCGGAAAAACAATGAAAACATATCAGATTACTTGTTTGATTCGCAATGGCGATATCAACTGGTATCAAGGGCAATATAACATTCAAGCAGTCCTGTTGCAAAAAATCCCATTTATTGGAATTATTACTAGAGATACCTCAACGGCTCAAGGGTTGCATTTAAACACCCAAGCATTGGATAATAATAAACTACGGATTCTCAATATATACGCACCAGAAATAATCGACGAGGACACAAATGTTTTTGATGTGACCATCAACGTTTCAAACGAAGGCGTATTTGATGTACAAACCTGGGTTCGCGTCGATCTCGTTGAAAAACCATCAATTATCCCTGAACTTGAACAATACAATGTTTTACAAATCATGGGTGCCCAGCGAAAAGAACTCGGACGAAGCAACGAACAATGCATACAACCGGGAGCAGTACAAGAGTTTACGGTTCACTGTTATATACGAGACACTGAACACAATAAAGCAACATTTAACATACAGGCACTTCTTTTTGTCAACGATAGCGGGGAGCACACCCAGGTTGACTCTTCGCAAATCCTGGGGATTAGCCACACGCAGCCGTTTATTCAGCAAAACTTTTTGTATATCGTTATCGCAGTATTTGGTGTTATTGTCATGTTATTTCTCATTGTTCTTATCATACGAATTCTTTATCCAGCATACTATATTAAGAAGAATAAACTAAGAGAGAAAAAACAAAAAATGGAGAAAAAACTTTTAAAAAACCAACAACCATAGTTTCAATGAATCATATTTTTTGTTACGGAAGCAATGATTTCCCTTCATATTCTGGGGGAATACTCCAGCCGTTGAGTGTATGAAGAGTGGGGAGAATATCAAGGATTGAAATTTGATTACCAATTGCGACACCTGTTGGTACCTCAGGTTCATTCATAGAAGACATGATCAACGGAACGTCCTGCTCGAGATAGGTTCCATGTGCGCCCATCGCGGTTTTGATATCAACAAAACCTGGGAGTTTCATTTTGATCATCAGTGGCATCAACGCAGACATCAGTTGATCATGGTACATAGGGATCATGTAGTGTGGTCTGCAGAATATTATGACGCTTGGCCAGATGACATCCATATAATTTCCTTTGCCGATATGAAATGGTTTACCATCGTAATCGTTGATTGCGGACTCTTGTTCATCAGCGGTTAGGACTTTCCACACGGGGTGAACAGATGTTTCATTTTCTGTGATCGTGTAATTCAGGAGAATGTCTTTGATATCCTGTTGTCTTGCTGGGGATGCATTGTAAATGTAGCCGTTTGGTCCTTCTGATATGCACCAGTCGTAATCACCATGGGGGCTGTACCGCTGCAGAAACTTATCTGGGCTTGCCCGCATAGAGATCCCGTGGTCATCAAGGATTTTTCTGACGTCAACCACAAGCTGCTCATCAAACCGAGGAGGGGTAATCGGCGTGTACGCAGAATCACTAATCAGATGGAGTTTTTGAAGAATCCACTCTAACATCTGCTGCTTTGTCTTCTCTGTATACAATGCTTTCATCGTACTCATTCCATGATCAGCGGTGACAATAATCCGTGCATCATCAAGTAAATCCTTTAGTTCGAGATGATCAAGAAACCGTTTGATTTGTTTATCAGCAATAAACAGTTGATCACGCGTCGCATTTGGATTTCGTAACGTACTCAAATTTAGTGCATCGGTTTCAAATGATGTGCCCTCAAAGGTAAATGACCCATATGCGTGTCCTGCGAGATCCATGTTCATAAGCACTATATACAGGACATCTGGGTCCTCATGGTTGATACATTGAATTGCTTGGTCAACTATCCATTGATCGCTTGGGAGTTTATCTGCATCAAAATGAACCAGTGAAAGATTAATAGTCCCTGGTGGCGCCAACGGTGTACTCTCGTTTTTTCCTGGGATATACAATCGGGGGAAAAGTTCATTATCTTCTGGGTGGGCAAGTCCACCGAGAACGTATCCTTCTGATGGTGTTACGTATGAGGGATTTGGTTTATGCATACCACAGGTCTCCGTTGTATTCTCTGGGTAAATGGTGACATCGCAGTCCTCATCAGGAATGATGCGCCCAAGCCAGGGTTTTCCGGTGATGAATGCTGTAGTAAGAGCAGGGTTATGTGTTTTGATGGTGTTAAAAAACGTAGGAGTTTCAAGATGACGGTGTTCGTAGATAGCTGCTTTTGCCATCCCATATTTCCTTGACAAGCGAGAATAAGAAAAATCCAACCCCTGATAATACCCTCCGATACCAAGAATCCCATGTGAACGAGGATACGCTGAGGTGAGAATCGATACATGATTGGTCCCGGTGTTCGCTGGCATGACCGATTTACAATTGGTGAACAAGATGCCACGGTCTGCTAACCAATCAAGGGTTGGAGTCAAGTTTCCTTGATGACCAAATACGTTGAAGTAATCTGCTCGCATCCCGTCAATGTTGATGATGTATGTTTTTCGTTCCCCCATGTTCATTCAACTCCTGAAGATTAACATAGCAATAGAACTATAAAAACTACATGATAGTTATTAATATAGTAATGGTACTTTTTCTCACTCCCAAAATGTGTTATGGTGCAATAAAAAAAAGAATAAGGGATGCAAAGAACTCTTTGGTATAGATCACGTTTTAGTTTCAATTAAACCCGTATAGCTACTCATCTCCAGTGACCTGTACAACCCTGATTTATGCACACTGCTATGGCTTTTCATACCAATATATAAATATTAGCCAAATACTTTACATATAATAACATAATTTCCTTATCTAAAAAAAATGGGGGAATACACATGTTTAAAGGATGTAAATGTTGGAGAAATATAGGTTGCTATGGAACTGTTGTAATATTTCTTGTTGCGGGTTTCTCCGTGACCGTCGCCCAATCTTATAAAAATAATGATAACGCTGTTGAAGAAACAACCAATTTGCTAAATACACCAATGCGTGGTGATTGGATTGTCACCTCAGCCGAGCAGCGGTCAAACGAAACCATTATACTTACTGGAAATCTCCTAATCGAAAATGGGGGAAGCTTAACGTTCACGAACGTCACCCTCCAAATAAATTGCACCTATAACGGTCAGTATCGCATCGAGGTAGAACAGGGTGGTCTGTTTTCTATTTTTGACTATGACCGAGATCGCTCAACAATGAATGATGCGTCAAAGATAACCTCTACAAACTCTATGTATCATTATCGATTCCTGGTTGATAACGGTAGCACACTGATGATGAAAAATAGCGAGTTACATGCATGTGGATATAACCAGTGGGGTACTGCCAGTAATCTCGGTTTATACGTAAATGGCGGAGACATCAGTCTTGATGGAAATCTCATTTCAAATAACTATATTGGTGTCTACATTGCCGAATCAGATCACTGCGAAATCATCAATAACACCATAACAGAAAACGAATATGGACTCTATTTAATGAACGGTGAAGAACTCACTGGAACGACAACAAGTTTCTCTGATGGAACCGATAAAAAAAATATCTCGTTCCCCTACGGCGGGGGATATAATACAGATATCTGTGTCACACTCCCAGGTAATGCTGTGATCACCAGTGTCCATCTCAACGTGACCGGACTTCAAGGGCTAAACATAGAACACCGTGATCCTCCGCAGTTACCCAATGGTGAATCTGGTACGAAAAGTCTTGGAGACGTACCTCACCAAGGATCTGGCTTGCCCCACGCTGGCGTGTCTATCCATGCAGAATCTATCCCTATAGACCACGAAGAACCAATTGAGGTCCCTGTTTCTACTTTATATCCGCATGATGTCTCGCTCGATGTCGGCAACGACGGTGATCGAGAATGGAGCCACCCGGGGGAATTCACCACGACTGAAACGATTACAGGTGCTGACCTCATCACGGAAATCAACCTCATCATGAACGCCTGGAATGGCGCCCCTAGTGATAATATAATCCCGTTGAATGTGACAACAGCATCAATCGGTAAAATACAGGTATCCAATGTGAATATCACCTGGACGAAACCAAAGTATGACATAATAATGAACGGCATCATCATGAATAATGTCTGTGGTGTGTATTGTATTGGTACTTCGAATCTGCTAAGGAGCTGCCTTGTCGAGGGTTCTGGGAGCTATGATCTCTTTGTTGGTAACAATACGCAGCTTACTACACTAAATACGTTGTTCAACAAATCCAAGGTTTCATTTGGAAACAGTGTCTCACAGCTCACTGCAGAATGGTTCATGGAGCTGAAACCAATGTACCGCAATTGGACGATGGCAAAAAACGCATCGGCCACAGTACGCGATGGTACCGGTGCGGTGGTGTTCAATGATGTCACTGATGGGAATCCGATCCTCGTGCGCTGTGTGGAGTATGTGCAAACCTCTGCGGGGAAGACGATGTATACACCCCATAATGTCACGGTGGTGAAAGATTCATATACAGCGTATGCGTCACCGTTGCCGTTGATGGATCAACCGCGGACGATCCCAGTTGCGATCCCCTGGCTTGATTTACAGGCAACCTTGATTCAGTTTTCAACGAATACACCGATGGTGGGTTCTGCGGTGACGATTACCGCAACGATTAAGAATGATGGGATCAGGAATGCCTCAGGGTTTTACGTCCGGTTTTATGATAACTGGAGTCAGATTGGGTCCGATCAGTTTGTGTCTTCTCTTGCGGCAGGAGCTTCTCTACAGAAATCTGTCACGTGGAATACGCCACCGACCTCTGGGTATCATTCCATCAATGTCAGTGTTGATCCTACGTTTTTGGTCGATGAGGATGATGAGAATAATAATGTTCCTGGGACCGGTATCGGGGTCTATGAGACGATGAGCGGGGATTGGACGGTGAGCAATGTTCAGGGAAGGAATGACAGTTTTATTATTCTCAATGGAAACCTTCTCATTACTGGTACGGGGAATCTTACCTTTACGAACGGTGCACTCCGCATGAATTCTACCTCTGACGGGCAATACAAAATTAACGTCGCAACAGGTGGAATGTTTACTGTTATGTCAAGTAGTATTGCTGCATACAATCCAAATTATCACTATAAATTCGAAGTGTATGGAACACTAAAGACTGATCAAGTGCAGATATCTGATATGTGGGGAAACACAAGTGTTGGGGGACTGCAGATTTACCCAACCTCTGTAAATAGTTCGATTTTCTCTGATGATTTTAATGATGGAGACCTCGCTGGATGGACGATAACCACACAAGGCTCTGGACTTATCCAAAACTCAGGAGCGCAAAATCACAGCGCACCCTACAGTATGCGCATGTACTCCCCTTCTGGAACATCGTCGCAAGCGATGGCGACGAATCAGGTCCTCTTCAACCCTGCGACTACTGATTACAACGTGTCCTTCTACTTCCGTTTGAATTATACGACTAACCACTGGTTTGACGTCTTCGTGAATGCCCCGCAAATTCTCACGGTCATTGATTCGGGTAATGTGTTCAAGTATCGATATGGAACTACAAATGTGGATATCATGACGTTGAACCAAAACCAATGGTATCACATTCAATATGTTGTGCATGTTGCACAGAGCAACTACGGTATTTACGTCGATGGGACGTATAAAGCGACCGCACAATTCTGTGGTGGTGGCGGCAACCCACAAACATTCACCATTGGTGATTTTGAAAATGGAAGCGAGAATTACGGGGAAGCATTTTGGGATGATTTCCTTATTATTCCTCTTGTCATGAGTGATGATTTCAATGATAATAATCTAAATGGTTGGACGGTGACGACCACTGGATCTGGGTTAGTTCAGACAAACGCAACTCAGTATGTGTCAGCTCCATATAGTATGCGTATGTACTCACCTTCGAGTCCAGCCTCAGAGGCAATGGCTACATATACAATGTCTACCTTAGATACCACCAAGAACTACAATGTCTCCTTCTACTTCCGCATGCCAACCACGCCGCATCACTGGTTTGACGTGTTTACGAATCCACCACAGACAACAACTGTCATAGACAATTCAAATGGTTATAGTTGGTATGATGGATCAAGTGCTCATCCAATTATGTCTCTCACTCCAAATACTTGGTATCATATTGAACTAAAAGTTCATCCTTCTCTGAGCTCCTATGATATTTACATCAATGGAGGTTTTCAAACAACGGCAACATTCAGTGGTGGAGGCACCAGTGCACAATTATTTAGAATCGGTGACTTCGAATCAGGAAGCTCCAACTATGGGGAAGGATTCTGGGATGATTTCGTTGTATCCACTGTAAACAATTTAACATACACAACCAATACTACGATTCTCTCAAGTACTATCTCCAACAGCGAAACCAAAGACCTCTACCTTCCAGGAAATTCCTATCCAGCGATCGCGATGACAACCTACGATCATAACAAAGTCGTTACCACTGGCACCTCTGATCAAGATGCAGATTCGCTTTACAACCAAGAAGAACTCTATATCTATGGAACCAATTTTACATCTGCAGATTCTGATCAAGATGGATGGAATGACGGCGGAGAAATCACATATTGGAAATCGAGAGGACTAACTAATCTAGCAGCAGGGGCAAACGCATGTAATACCGATTCTGATGGCGATGGAATGAATGACTCAGAAGAACATCAGTATCCTACTGCTCTTGATCCCTTAGTAAATGATGCAAATCTAGATTATGATCACGACGGACTTAAAAATATTGACGAACTCCATCTCTACAAAACAAATCCAACATCTCCTACTACCCCCGGGTATGGGTGGAGTGACTGGCAGGTGAAAACCTTCCTTGATGACGTCGGAGCTGGAAACGGAGAATTCAATCGAAACATTCCAGTGAGTTACGCACTTGGATTACCAGAATATAGCTACATGACCAGTTTTGACATAACTGAACCACCAACTACTGATCCGTTCAGTAATTTAGTTTTCACCGCGCATGTTCAACAGTCTATGGCATCATCTGTTCTCCAGGTCACCCTGGTGAGTTACAACACCAATCCAAGCATTGGCGACCCGGAAGATAATTTCACAGTCGTTGGTCTCTGGGACAGTACAGGTGTTTCTGTCCCCTATCATGTTACTCCTCAACCAGGAAAGATAATTGTTGAATCAAACATCCCAGTTGCTACCGGTGATTATTGCCTACACTGGGCAACAGATTTTGACAACGATGGAAGCAAAATGCAAGTGACATCAACACAATACCTTATGTTCGCAGGTGTGCATAACGATTATAATTTGTATACCTACGGAGACCCATACTACCAAAGCTTTACGGTACATATGCAACTCACTGTCGTTACTGCAAACGTCTTCTTCCTCCGAGGACACATGCAAGGATACCTCGACAGCGCGTATCGTGATGGTGGCACTCCTATTGATGTGAGAGCCTCAGGTCAAATTGCCTATAACAACTCTGAGTATTGCTATCCTATGGGTACACTTGGTTCAGGCACTCATGATATTACAGTTAACTTCAATCTTACCACAAGCCCGGGTGTCATTCAGTTTGGTACATCGTCTCAAGGCTGGAATTGGGGTACTGGTGATTCTGATGGTGATGGATTAACAGATGGTGAGGAATTCGCTAATGGGACCAAATCCTGGTTAAAAGACACTGATGGTGACCGACTCACCGATGGAGCTGAAGTAAAAACATATCATACTGATCCCTGTGGCCAAACAAAATACGCAGTCCTCATTCTCGGCTCAGATGATTGGGATTCAAACCCAACTGATGACAGAAACCAGAACCATGGAGCCGCAAGTAACCTTGATGAGTACACCTTCGATGAAACCGCACATGTCATGTACAATTTATTGAAAAACAAATATGGATACACGGACGACAAGATCTATTACCTCAGTCGCTGGACAGCAGACCCAGGGGTAGATCTGCTCTATAACAAAACAAATACCAACCTATCACTCAGTAATCTTGCATCAAAAACTGATCGAGACGACAAGGTGTTCTTTATGTACATGGGCCATAGCTACGAAGATAACAAATGGTTGTTTAATCAAGAAGTCAACATCTCATGGATTGATGCAAGACTTGACATGACCAAATGCCAAGATATGATCATTGTCCTTGACACCTGCGATGCTGGTCGGTATCTCAATAACCTTGAATATGAAATCATCTACATGCCTCATTATCTCCCATACGGTGGAATCATTTGGGTACCAACACCCTTTTACTATCCGAATCGTTTGATTTTGACTGCAACAGATAAAGATCATAAATCATGGTGTGATTGGGATGATGGGGATCCTAACCCCTGGGATCTCGGAGATGAATGGGCAGGTGGATTTGAAGATGCACTCTGGATGACGAACAATAACCTCTTTTGGACATGGATCAGCTGGCAATGTGCTCATAGTTCACAAGGACAAGGATACTCTGGAACTGATAAAAGCGGGGCTGACTGGACACATCCCAATGCGTACATCGCGGATTGGAATGGTGATTATCATATCAGTATGAACGAATCTTTTAACTACGGTGTCGCCTATGATTGTGACTATCCCAATAACAATTATTACGACGGATCCGCAACACAATGGAATGTTGAATATCCAACTATCTGGAGTTATTCCAACGATTCAACATCTTGGTGGATCACAAAAGATAATGCTTACCTAGAAACCATCACGCCAAAACAGGATTACTCCGGGCCAGGATATGGCGGCTAGTACTATACCCTATGTTCATCTGAAGCCTAAAAATAGTGGTTGAAATCACTCAGCCATTAAGACGTATTACCTTACATTTTCATTGTTATGGAAGACCTGAGATCGTCCCAGAAATATATGTTGGAGTAATAATGCCTTCAAAGAAATGGTATCTCCAGTCTATCTGTCTACATATGAGAAGTCGTGGGTAAAATCCTGAATCAAAACCATATCCTTTTCCGAGATAGATGACGAAAATTGCGTAGAAACTGAGCGTATAATTCCAGGGATCATGAAATTGATAGCCTTGGATTATTCCAAAAATTGGCCCTCTGATTCCGCCAGGGTCCAATGAATCTTTGTGGTTAGATGTTGGTATAAGTATTGCTTGCGATGGTGCAATTAATCCTGTAGACAGGAATACAACAATTACTACACCAACAAAAAATTTCCTTTTCATCTCAACAGTCCTCATACTATTCTTTTAGTGTAAGATATCTATTTTATTTATTCTATGTAACAATATCGTCTTTTAGGGTCATCATTTTTTTGGTGGTGAAAAGAGAGACGCTAGGAGATTTATTTTTAAATTTTCCTTCTGTTGTATAGGGGTGATTTTAGATTTTTTTGTGGTTGACATTTTTACAAATTGGAAAAATAATACGGCATGTTTAAATACTAAAAATTTGAGAGTATAGTAATGTGATCGACATGATGAACACAAAAAAATTAATGGCATTGGGGCTAGCGGCACTAATGGCACTTGTGGTTATTGGACCAACTATTGTACAAGCAAAAAAAATAGATGCAATCGCTGAGAAACCTGAACCAATTCCTGAAATGAAAGGGCAACTGAACTTTGTAGTTCCTGCAAAAATATATGCTGGAGGAAAATTTGATATCACTGTTTATCAGATAGATGCGAAGGGTCAGAAAAAGATGTTAGCTGAACACGCATTGGTATCCCTTTGTATCGATGGAAAAGTTGTCAGTAGTGGTACGCAAGGGAAATCCGGTAGTGTAACATTGACTGTACCTAATTCTAAATCCCTGAATGCAATTCCTGCATGGATAACTGCATCATTAGACGGATATGTCGGATATGCTGTATTGATTTCCATCCTACCTTCTAAAATGAATACGCTCTCTTTAGCATCATCAATTAGGTAGAGCTAATCAACTGTGTAGCCAACAAAAAAATTTGATCCATGGTTTTTCCATGGACTCTTTTATTTTTTTTAATATATCGTTCTTAACCACGATGATAGTTTCTTATGACGTGGGGTTGTAGATCGTAAGCATCTCTATGTTCTGATTTTTTCAGATTTTTTTATTGTTTGATTTATATATTTTATTCAAAAGAAATATAATGAAAAAAAAGCAATAATATTCATTTTATATCGTTTGAAATGTACTGAGATCTAATTGCAACTACCGAATATATTTTATCTGTTTTTTCTGAGAATTTTATTAGCAATTTGCATTGATGAAATTATGTCCCAATCAATGCAACGAACGGATCAATATCCGCGAAGCTGACACCGTGGTTAAAGTTACAGTCTGCAGTGAACCAATACCTGTCTGGGTGACTCGTTACCCAGGCTGCATGACCACTGAGCGCTTCAACAAACGGATCAATATCCGCGAACGTGACCCTGTCATCGTTGTTCATATCACCTGCTTTGAACATTCTCACAGGGCGCACAGGTGATGGGCCACTTGGCGTACCACTAGCCCCATGTTTCACGGTGACAGTTATGTTGTACATACCCCAGCGGCCGTATGTAAAGGATGCATTTGCGAAACCAGAGACCGGCCCGACCACGGTGTTATTGCTGTCGCCCCAAGAAAAGTTGAAGTACAGGTCGCTCCCAGTTTCTGTGGAGTTGCTCCGATATGTGGCTGGCTGTCCAATGTACCGCCCTGGATATCCGCCGATTCCCTTATACAGGTCTGCTGCGTAAATATTCCAAGGTGTAGTATCATTTACTTGCGTTGGTGCTGGAGGAACCGGCTGTGTCTGAGTCGTGAAACTCCAAATTACACCAGTTGTTGATGCAGCATGGTTATCCCAAGCAACGATCTTCCAATAATACATTGTATTGTAATTCATTGTACCTGGATCATAGGTTGTCGCACTCTGGTTATGAACAACAAGAGACGGCGGGTTGCTAGTCCCAAAATACACATCATAGCTCACTATATCCCCTGCATCAGGATCACCACCAGTCCAACTCAGGTCAGCATTAATCGAAACATTTGCTGCTCCATTTTGCGGGTTGGGATTCACCGGGGTCCTCGGCGGATTGTTCAGAATCGATACACTTACCTCATCTATCTTACCTTGGAATGGCATATAGCTTCCCCATCCACTGAGCCGCTGACCGATGCCCAGGGAATTGGTCGTGGATGCAGGCGGATACGTCCATGCAGTTGATCCATTGAGTTTTCCATCAACAAAAATCTTAGTATAGTTGCCATCCCACATGCCAATAACGTTGTGCCATTTATTGTCCCGAAGATCACCTGAGGTACCTTGGATGTCACAGCTCCCATTCGCCCCGCAGTAGATAGATAATCGTAGATGTCCATTATTGACGTAGAGCGTAAAACCTCTACTATCTGAACCCGAAATATATTGAAACTTATCCACGATAGCGTAGTAAGGAGCTGCACCCGATAGATTAATCCAAGCTTGTACAAGAAATGGCTCAGTAATATCAATGCTTGATGCATGCGGGACAGTCACCTTACTGTTTGATCCATCAAAATAAAGAGCACTCCCTGAATACCCGGTTGTCCATGTTGCACCACTGATCGTCCCATCGTTATGGAATGATGTTGCATCATATGTGATTGTTCCGCTTCCCTCATTGAACGGCCATTGTCCAACAGGAGATATCTTCGTTGGTAATCCAAATGCGTACACACGCTGCCCACCACCGGTATACATCACGTTGTCAACAACCGCAGGGGATGATTCAATTTGTATATTCGTCTGGTACACCCATACCTCTGAACCAGTGGATGCATTTACTGCAAATATTTTACCGGCGGTAGACATATCTCCAACATAAACTATGTTATTCCCTGCAACAGCGGGGGAAGACCTGACACCATTATCCCCAATGACTTTATCCCAGGCTTTGCTTCCATTCGAGAGATAGAGAGCATAGAGTTTTCCATCATCAGATCCAATATATAAGAGTCCATTTGCGATCGCGGGAGATGATCGAACTGCGCTCCCGGTCAAGTAACTCCATTTTGTTGTCCCGTTGTTTGCGTACACTGCATACACTCTACTGTTGGCAGATCCAACATAGACGATCCCATTATCAACCGCTGGTGACGAATGATCGCAACCGATTGAGCTTTCCCATATTTTACTCCCATTATTTGCATAGAGTGCATAGAGCTTCCCATCGTAGGAACACACGTAGACTATGTTTTGGACGACCGCGGGTGATGAACGGACTGTTCCGCCTGTTGTATAATTCCAGAGTTTACTACCGTTTAACGCATTCAGTGCATATATTTTATTATCATCTGACCCCACATAGACGACTTGGTTGACAATTGTCGGAGACGAATAGACACCTCCACCAGTCGCATAGTTCCATATTTTACTCCCATTGTTTGCGTTTAACGCGTAGACATTGTTATCAAATGATCCGATGTACACTCTTCCTTCAACGACTGCAGGAGACGAGAATATGATACCTCCTGTTGGATACTCCCATATTTTACTCCCGTTCGCAGCACAAAATGCATATACTTTATAATCAAGGGAACCAACATAGAGAACGCCATCGATTACTGACGGTGAGGAGACCACTCCGTTCCCTATTAAATAAACCCAGAGCTGGTTGTTCGTAAATGGCCCCTGGTCGCTTGTATATGCGGTATGATTTGACATTCGGCGGAACATAGGCCAATGCAGAGAGGTAAACACCTGTGTTGTAAACTGCCATACTGCACCCTCTGTATAGGCACCATGGTTATCCCAGGCTCTGATCTTCCAATAATAGGTGGTATTATACTGTAAAATCCCTGGATTATAGATCACTGCAGATTGGTTCCCGACAACCTGCGATGGTGGATTTGTTAATCCGAAATACACATCGTAGGTGACGATATCACCAGGGTCGCCGTCTCCTCCAGTCCAATTCAATGTTGTTGTAACAGGGACATATAATAACCCATTTGCAGGATTAGGGTTGCTTGGGATGTTTGGCGGATTGTTTATTTCTGTAGTGAAATACCACAATGGTCCAACAGTCGACGCACCATGATTATCCCATGCGACAATCTTCCAATAATATATTGTATTGAAATTCATTGTTCCTGTATCATACGTTGTCCCAGACTGATTCGACACAACCTTTGCTGGTGGATTGGTCGTCCCAAAGTACACATCGTAGGTGACCGTATCACCAGAGTCCGGGTCACCACCGGTCCAGCTGAGATCCGCAGTGATACTCACCCCAGTTGAACCATTCGCTGGCGATGGACTACTTGGTGTATTTGGTGGGTTATTCACGGTGCAATCCAGAATATCTATCCATCCGCAGTCAAGCCCGGTATCTGCGCTTGCGTCTTTTGTATAATTCCATTTTAACTCATGAGAACCAGAGCTGATGGTGTAGGTGTTCTGCTGCCAATCAACCTCGCCGCTGATTCGTGCTTGTTCATATCCATCTACGAAGAAAATCAGATAATCATGATTTATCTCAGAGCTTACTTTCCAATAGAATTTCAAAGAGACCGGTCCGGTCACCGTTGTCTTTATCCATGAATATTGATTGTCTCCGACATGTCCGCTTTGTGCAGAATCATTATTGTTCATATATGGAGTGTAGAATTCTTTTGTTCCAAACCATGGTGCATACCCTCCAGTTGTTAATACAACATTGACATTATCAACTGAGTTGTTAAGAGAAGGGCGCCATCCATAGGGTGTACCAAATGGAAAACGATCGGTTTTCCCAGCGGTTCCCGGAATCAGGTAACCACCGACACCACCCCAGTTATCCCAATAGTTGCCTTCGCTCACTCCATCGTCCCACGTGCTCCAACCATCATCTCGTGCATTGAGCGGGTTATTTCCTTTGAAATTATTATGATAAATCATATTGTTGCTTGAACCCGGGTATGCATAAACTCCATATGAATTATTAGTGATATTGTTCGAGTAAATCCTATTGGGTTGCATGTTTGATTCGCCATAGAGTGATATCCCATCATTATAATTGTACGAGATGACGTTATCATGGATGAAATTTCCTCGGAGAATGTTTGAAGGATTCCCAGGGATTGAAATCCCATCATTATTATTGGTTACTATCGTGTTATAAAACACTTTGTTGTCAGATCCTGAGAGATATATTCCGTCGAATTTATTGTTGCCTACTGTGTTATCAAAGAACGTATTGTTGTTACAGTTCACACACATGAAACCGTAATAATTCGCAGAAGAAGCAACATGGGAGAACGTCGCAAAATCAGTATTTCTAATGATAATCCCGTCATTTTGCTTTGTGTCTGATCCGCTACATACAATATAATTAAAAATAGAGTTATCAGTATTATATAAAAACAGCTCTGAACAGGTACCACTCCAATAACTATTAAAAAAATTCCTAAAAAATACAATGTTTCGACCACCAGAACCAATATTATTTGTGATGGAATGGAAAAACTGTGTATCATCGTTCCCATCGATATACAGATCATATTGTTGATTTTCTTGGATGGTATTTTGTGTTATCATATTCCCTGTACAATATCGTAGGTAGACTCCATAGATGCCGTTGTTGTTTACCGTATTACTATTACCAACCATGTTTGAGTTCGAATCAAATTCAAGGAGAATACCATATTGTGTGTTGTCATTGACAATATTACTTCCCATATTATTGTTCGAGCTGTGATCAAGATAAATCCCGTTTTGTCCATTATAATGTATCATATTTTCGCTGATGGAATTATCTGGACCACTATACCAAACGTAAATCCCGTGCTGGGCATTATAATTTGCTGAGTTGCCTATGACATCATTGTTCTGACTGTAGGATATCATGAATCCCACTTGATTGTAGTTTGCGGTATTCAAATCAATGATGTTATCTGATGAAGAATACAGATGGATACCATTATTAGTGTTGTTATTGACTGTGTTACTCCACAAATTATTATATGAGCAACTATCAGTAAGATAAATCCCATATCCTTTATTGGCGCTTACATTATTTCCTGAGATGTTATTGTAGCTGCTTGTATGTAGATATATACCGTAATTTGTTGTATTCGTGACCACAGTGTTTGTGATATGAATATTGGAACAGCTGTCAAGAATAATACCGATACCACTGTCTTTCATGGTGAACCCAGAGATGTTCACCCATTGAGACGACTGCAAATTAAGTAACGCACCACTTCCTGAACCTTTCATGAATGTTGTCGATGAGCTATTCCCAGTGAGATTGAATAATCTACTTGTTGCACTGCAAAGTTCAGAGTATGTTCCATCCCATACAAAAATCGTGCCGCCATCAGCAACCTGATCAATCCCTTTTTGGATGCTCGCAAAACGCGTGCTATTCCACTCCGGTGTGTTTTCATTGAAGTTATCATCAACATATACGGTAGTCGGGCGTTTCGTCGTAAAATGCCATAGTGACCCATTGGTGAATGCACCATGATTATCCCAGGCAACAATCCTCCAATAATACGTCTTATAATACAGCAGGGTCAAAGGACCATACGATAGCTCTGATTGATTATTCACGGCCATAGAAGGAGTGGTATTCATCCCAAAGTACACATTATAGGTTACCGGGTCGCCATCAGGGTCTCCACCAGTCCAGCTCAATGTCTGTATAATTGGCACATTTGTTGAACTATTTGCAGGATTGGGGTTACCCGTGGTGTTTGGTGGATTGTTTATACTCGTGGTAAAATTCCATAATGGACCAGATGTTGATGCTTCGTGGTTATCCCATGCAATAATTTTCCAATAGTAGGTGGTATTGAAATTCATTGCCACCGGGTTGTCGTATGTTGTTGCGGTCTGGTTGGGACTGACGAGAGGTGGCGACGTTGTAGTCCCAAAATATACATCATATGTAATCGTGTTCCCAGGATCAGTACAGGCAGACCAACCGAGATCATCATTAATCGATATCCCGGTTGCACCATTTTGCGGATAGAGATAAGATGGTTGACTCGGAGGATTATTCACAACAGTCAACGGCAGAATATCTCCACCGTTTCTTATCCGCCCCAAACAGGTATACGGCACCGCGGTATCACCCAACCCATCACCGTTGACATCATTGCCTGAGTAATCATTCCAATAGTTACCACCAAGATACAGCCCACCGAAAATATTTATCCCCGCTGTTTTTGTCGTATTCCATTTATTCGTTGCGTTATCAAGAGCGTTCATCGTATTGCTGAACGAATTATTGTATATCACATTATTATTTGAGTTGTTTAACCAAATACCAGATCGCCCATTATCTCGTATTGTGCAATTCATGATAAGATTGTTACAGCTTGTATAAATGAAAAAGAGACCGTCATATCCATTGTTCGCGATCATGTTACCGGTGACGATGCTATCGTTAGCTAAAGAGAAATCGATCCCATCCTCAGTGTTGTATGTGATGATGTTATTCGCAACGAAGTTTTTTCCAACAGTAAAAAGTTTGATGCCCAATAGATTGTTGAAAAAAGTATTTTCAGCGATTGTATTGTTATTACTGGAATAATGAATTTGCAGCCCACCATTGGTATTTGAGCTGATATTGTTATCTGTGATTATATTGTAGGTATCCAGTGAACGGAGCCATACCCCATAGTTCGCATTGTTTTTTATGAGATTACCGATGATGGTATTGTTAATGTTGGATTCATACAGCCAAATTCCATCATGGTTGTTTGTAATGAGATTCTTCTCTATACGACAGTCTCTGATACCAGTTTTCATAAAAATACCTGTATACAAATCCCCTCGTATCGTGAAATCTTTGATGGTTACATTGTTCGCGTTGATTGTTATCGTATCGCCTTTTCCCGCAGCATCAATAACCGTTCGTTCTTTCATATACCCGGAAATAGTTAACGATTTGTTGATAAAAATTCGTTCATACAGCGTGGTATCAGCACAGACAACGATGAGATCTCCTGTATTTGCAGCCTCAATAGCAGTTTGGAGGGAATTATAATATACCATTGTATTTATGTTTAACACCGGTGACGTAGGACGAAATGTTACGTTGACGGTGCAGGGAGACGTTCTTGGGGTAACTGGTGATTCATCAGATACACGAGTGGGTGCACCAGGCGTATACGTCGTTGAATAGTATTCCATTTTAAACGAATTGATTGTACTTTCATTTGTTGCATCTCCCATCTTCAAATAAAAATCAATCGCACCATGTAACCAGTCATCATAAAACTCCGTGACATCAAGACACATAAAATCTGGATAGGGATACATCCCCTTACTGTATCCATAGCAAACAGGAAATCGTTTTTCATCAGGGCTTGTTGGGAGACCGACACCGAGTTCCACAGATGAGTCTCGATCACCTGGTGGATTCAATTTCCATACCCCGAGGAACTTCGGACTTGTGCTTCCACTACTGTAATAATCGTCGAACCATAGGAGAGGCGCAGTGAGGTTTTTAAACGCAGAATACGTCATCCAATACAAGCCATTGTTAAGCGGACCCCAGTTGTGACCCCAAGAGTTGACAAGTTTAAAGCAACCGGTTTCACCACTACCAGCAGGATCAACGCGATTATCGTCATATCCCACAATCGTATTCGCATGATTATGATCATCACATAAATCTGAGGAGTTGATCGTATCATCATTAAGGAGGCCATCAAAACTTGAGGCATTGAGCGCCATCGATATCAAATGCCCATCGTTGAGTGCAGCTTTTACTGCATTTACCGTCGAATCACTAAACGGGGAAAACATCTCTGTGATATTCTTCACTCGATATTCCGGTGCATCTCTCCATGCAGTCTCATTTCCCCAACTGAGATTATCAAGCGGGTTAAAGGGTAGATTGATTTGTCTGCAATCACCAATCGATGCAATCACTTGGGCATTGTCCCAAGGATTTGTACCATTATCTGTACCAAATCGGCATTTATTATACGTCCAGAGTTGGCTCATGAGCTGGCTTTTATTCCCTGTTGACGCCTGTGTCCACTGATGATCCACTGCTTGAAGATATCCATTCTGATAGTACGACACTGACCAAGCGGTACAACACCCTTGCCCATCTTGGGTGTCAGTATAGGGGAAATACGATTCTGTCGAATGATCAAGGGATGCTGGTAATAATCTCCCACCTGCATTTTGAATTCCGTCTACGATACGGACGGTGCCAACCATTTGATTCCAGTCTTCATCCGAAGGCAGAGCATACCCTGTACCATGGCCATCATACAATATATTATAATTCTTATATGGATCATAGACACCTACTCGCTTTTTCATCGCATTGATTTCGTCTTGGGTAGCAAAATGATATTTAATTATGATATTATCCTTCATCGTCTGATAATAATACTTCATTGCACTCGCATCTCCTTTCTCAAGAATCGTTCCTGTTGATGAAGAAAGATTAGAGGTGCTGATACGTTCTGCTGAGACATACGTCGGAGATGTTTTATGTGCAAATACAACGTTTAAACCCACGACAAATATGCCTCCGATCAATAACACAAATATTCCAATAACTACCGCTTTTTTTGATAGGATTCTATTCATACCTTTTTGCCTCCCCATGATATCAATTAACAATGATGAGAATATGATATTTATTTAAATACTTTTTTAAAACAATATATCATAAAATAATCATAAATTTATCAATTGTCTTCTTGTTTTGAATACATAACCGATTCAATCATCGGAAAATGTTATGTCCCAATCAATGCAACAAACGGGTCGATATCAGCAAAGGTAATCCTACCGTCCCGGTTGCAATCTGCGGCAATCCAGGCCCAGGTGGGGTGTTGTGTTTGGAATTGTGCTTCAGTAGTTATAATTGCGTCGATAAAAGGATCGATGTCTGAGAAGGTGACCATACCATCGTTGTTCACATCACCTGGCTTGTACATATTCACTGTCAATGGTGTCGACCAGCCGCTCTCTGCACCAAGTGTATCCTTGGCTTTGACTTTTACCTGGTACGTGCCACGCGTGCTCCAGATGTGTGATGCGAAGACATTTAAACCAGATGGATACGGACCAAGCCACCCAGTGATGTTTCCGTCGCCCCAGTCCCACATATAATACACATTGTCTCCGTTCGGATCGATTGTCGATGTGGTGTAGGTGTACGATGTCCCTTTAGTGCCACGTTTTGGTCCAACCGGTGTTGTCGATGTCTGCGGAGGAGTATTTACTGGCGCTACAGTAAATTGTTGGGTGCTTGAATACCGATCCCCTGGCGTTCCTTCCCATCCTGAATTAATCCAGATTTTCGTGATGTTGCCCCCTTGAATAAGGAAGTAATCAGGAGGCATAGGATACAAGAAATTAATACTCATACCACATCCGTCGCTGTCGCAACTCATATATTGAAACCCTCGTTGGAAGACGCCATTTGTTGTATGGAATTCGACCATGCTATCATACGGGTCTCCGGTATAGTACAGCGACCGTTTTATTACCCCGGCATCATAGTCATAAATATTTTCTAGGGCGCTTTCACTAGTGTAGATACGGCCTTGGTAGGTTTCATTATAAACCCCTAATGGTGAACATCGTACCTGACATTGGGTATATCCAGGATTTGAATTTGGTGCAGTATTTATAGAGTAACTATATGATATCTCGTAGGGGAGACCAACCTGGAACCGTACCTCAAGGGTGGTAAGGGAACCGAGGACCATGCCGTCATCAAGAAAGGAATATGGGGTCGATAATGTATATTGATAGATGCTTGTTGTTGCATCCCATTGAAAAGCACTTAAGGGGCGCGAGAATTCGCTCGAATAATTGGAAAACGAGAGGATTATTTGAAACGTGTGTACAGGATCTAAGACTGAAGCAAAAACAACGCTGGGTTCAACAGGTTCTGCCTCTGGTACCTCATCGATAGAACCAGAAGAAAACATATCAAAAGTAATAGGGCCTATCGGATTGATATACGCGTTTGATACTTTGTACATATGCGTATCTGGATTATAGGAAATATCGTTGTGTGTTTTCTCTTGAGATTTTTTTATAAGAGGGGGGGTTGTATCACTGATAGCATTAGAAACAGTATTTGGTGATACTATTTGCCGATAGAGACTTTCTGCGGCAGCAGGCATAAAATTGGCACTTAAAAACACAATAATAATTCCAAGAGTAGTTACAATTCGGCTGGTGTTTTTCATAGATTTTTTTCCCTGCATTTTATCCATAATATT